>CAYJOH010000059.1:0-2186 GCA_964371685.1 uncultured Anaerolineaceae bacterium | reverse complement strand
TCAGGCGCCGCGTCGCGAACAGCCCGATCCCCGACCCGCGAGCCCGCGCCCGGTCCACCCGCACGTACGGCTGGAACACCGCCTCCCAGTCCTCGATCGGCACGCCCGGCCCGTCGTCCGTGATGTAGACCTGGATCTCGCCGCCATCGACCCAGGTGCCGATCGAGACCGCCTGCTCCGGCGGCGCGTACTTCGCCTCGTTGTCGAGCAGGTGCTCCAGCACCTGGCGGAACCGGGCCTCGTCGCCGCGGGCCACGAGCGCGTGCCCGGGGGCGTCCCAGCGCACGGCCCGCGTCCGGAGCAGCAGTGCGAGCGTGCCCACCGTGTTGCCGATCGCGGTGACCACGTCGAACGGCTCGCGGCGCAGGCCGGTCAGGCCCTCGCCGCGCACGGAGGCGAGGATGGAATCCACGAGCCGGTCGAGCCGAGTCACCTGGTCCGTGGCACCGGCCCGCCACTGCTCGACCAGGCCCGGATCCACCGGCCCGCCGCCCTCCCCGTCCGTGCCGCCGCCCGCCGCGTCCGCGAGCAGGTCCACGTACGCGCGCACCACCGCGAGCGGCGTCCGGAGCTCGTGGGTGACGACGGCCAGCAGCTCCGCGCGGGCGGCGTCGAGCTGCGACAGGCGGTCCAGCTGCGCCTCCGCCTCGGCCTGCAGCCGGCCCTTCTCCACGATGCCCGCCAGCAGCGCGGCGATCGTGCCCAGGAACTCGATCTCCTCCCTGTCGAACTCGCGCGCCGCCGCCGTCTGGACGTTGAGCACGCCGATCAGGGCGTCGTTCCACACGAGCGGCATCGAGAGCATCGCATGGAGGTCGGCGATGTCGAACCCGCGGACCCACGAGAAGCGCGGGTCGGACGTCACGTCGGGGGACATCACGTGTCCGCGCTCGGCCGCGGCGCGGCCCGTGATGCCCTGGCCCACGGCGAGCGACACGTGGCCGACCTGGTTCACGTCGAGCCCGTTCGTCGCCGCCAGCGTCAACCGCTCACCGGTCCGATCGAGCAGGTAGAACGAGCACACCTCGACCCCCATCGCGATCGTCGTGCGGTCGACGAGCGTGCGCATCAGCTCGTCCCAGTCGTGGGCCTGGGTGGCCAGCTGGGCGAACTCGTGGAGGAACGCGAGCTGGTGGAGGCGGTCGACGACGCGCCGGCTGCGGGTGAGCCGGCTGGGCGAGACCGACAGCGCCTCGTCGCGGGAGGGTGACGTCACCCACTCACCGTACGGCATCGCGGCCCTCGGCGGGTCGATCGAGCCTGCTGTATACTGCGCTGTATGAGCAGCATTCGGACGCAGGTCTACCTGACGCGCGAGCAGCGGCGGCGGCTCGACCGTCGCGCACGACGCGAGGACAAGACCCTTGCGCAGGTCATCAGGGAGGCCGTCGACGCCTTCGTGGCGGACGAGCCGCCGAGCCCGGCGGCCGCCGTGGCTGCCACGTTCGGTGCGCTGCCCGCCCTGGACATCCCGGCGCGGGCAGAGTGGGACCAACACCGTGGCTGACCTCCTCGTCGATACGGACGTGTTCGTCGACCACCTTCGCGGTCATCGCGCGCTGACGGTCGGCTCGGACCGGCTGTTCTACTCGACGATCACCCGCGCGGAGCTGTTCGCCGGGCGGGCAACCCAGGAGGACGCGGTGCGGTTGTTGCTGTCTCCGTTTGCGGAGGTCGCCGTCGACCGCGCCATCGCGGAACGTGCCGGGCGGCTACGCCGGGAGCTCGCGATCGTGCTGCCGGACGCCCTGATCGCGGCCACGGCCCTGGAGCGGCAGCTGACGTTGGTCACCCGCAACGTCGGCGACTTCGCACCGATCCCGGGCCTGGCCGTGACGCAACCCAGCTGATCGGGCTACGGACCGACCGCACTCCACGGCTCCACGGTCCGCGCGACGGGCAGCTCGCCGTACGGTCCGGCTCGAGGGCTCCGCCTGACGGCGATCAGCCGGCCCCCGCCCCCGCGCCCTCGGCGACGGTCGTCGGCAGGTCCGCGAGCAGCGGCTCGGTCCACGTCCAGGCGGCGCCGTGGTGCTTGCCCACCGCGCCGTGCCGCGCCGCCTCCACGCGGAGCGGCAGGCCGAAGATCTCGATGAACCCGACCGCGGACGCGTGGTCGAACGCGTCACCTTCGTCGTACGTGGCGAGGTTCCTGTCGTACAGGCTCAAGGGGGAGCGCCGCCCGA
>CAYJOH010000058.1:6395-9520 GCA_964371685.1 uncultured Anaerolineaceae bacterium | reverse complement strand
TTGACGTACTTCGCGCCGTCGATGAGCGCCTGCCAGGTGGGCTGGATGAACTCGCCGATCTGCTCCAGGGTGGACTTGCGGAACACGGGCGCGGTGTCGCGGATGAAGTCGATCCAGAACTGGCCGGGGACCTCGGGCTCGGCGGGCGGCGGGCCCAGGCGCATGAGCCGCTCCTCGAACCCCTTGGCCTCGAGGTTGCCCGCGAACGACTCCTCGACGATGAACACCACCCGGTGGCCGCGCCGCCGCAGCACGTCGCCGATGCCGACGCAGTTGTTGGTCGGGCCGTAGGCCCCCTCGGGGAAGAACACGATCGTCCGGCCGTCGGCCACCGTGGCACCTCGCGCTGCGTCGAAGGTCGCTCGAAGGGGGCGATGATGGCACGGCTCCGGCGGCGACGAGCAGCCGTTGCGGGACCGCAAGCAAGCGCGACCGCCGGCGTGCGTGGCACGCACGGATTCCGTGCGGGCGTGTCGCCGACGTGCGTCCCGCGAACGGCAACGACATCGATCCTGCCGGTCCGGACCCGCGAGGCGCTGTCGTCGTGCGTGCCACGCACGACAACGACCGAGACGGGCAGAATCCGTGCGCGCGACGCACGGCGGGGCCCCCGGAACCGTGCTCGGGACGCACGCCGGGCCGGACGGAACGCCGCGCCGGTCCGAATGGGCGGGTGCCTCAGAGCTCGCGACCCGTGCCGTTCCTGCCGCTTGGCAGGCGCAGGCGCTGGACCCGCCGGGCATACTCGATGGGTCTGCGGGCCCGCGTGCCCGCCTCGGGGAGGGCGACTGCCACCATGACGTTGACGATCACGAACCTGCGCAAGCGGTTCGGCGAGATCCAGGCGCTGGACGGGGTCTCGCTGAAGATCGAGCCGGGCGAGGTGTTCGGCTTCCTGGGCGCAAACGGGGCCGGCAAGACGACCACGATGCGGATCGTGCTCAGCCTGATGAAGCCGGACGAGGGCACGGTCACCTGGAACGACCGCCCGGCGCACGACTGGCCGCGGCGCACCTGGGGCTACATGCCCGAGGAGCGCGGCCTCTACCTGCGGATGCCGGTCATCGACCAGCTGGTCCACTTCGCGTCGCTTTACGGGATCTCGCGCGCCCGTGCCCGCCGCGACGCGCAGCAGTGGCTGGCCCGATTCCGGATCGCGGAATACGCGGATCGCCGGGCCGAGACCCTGTCCAAGGGCAACCAGCAGAAGGTCCAGTACATCGCCACGATCCTGCACGACCCCGACGTGCTGCTGATGGACGAGCCGTTCGTGGGTCTCGATCCGGTCAACGTCGCGCTGCTCAAGGCCGCGTTCCGCGAGATGAGCGACCGGGGCAAGACGATCGTGTTCAGCACCCATCAGCTGGAGCAGGCCGAGGAGCTGTGCGATTCGGTCGCGATCATCGACCACGGCCGGATCGTCACCGCCGGCACGACCCGCGAGGTCAAGCGCTCGACCGGCCACCAGGTGGTGCGCGTCGCGACCGGCGGCGACGGGGACCTGGGCTGGCTCCGGGCGCTGCCCCACGTGACGGTGACCCGCGACGGGGCGGACTACGCGGAGCTGCACGTGGACGCGGGCACGGATCCGCAGTCCGTGCTCCAGGCCGCGATCGCGCACGGCGAGGTGCTGCACTTCGAGGTCGCCGACCCGTCACTCGAAGAGGTGTTCGTCGAGCGCGTGGGCGCGCTCGACGTCGAGGAGCGGACGCTCGCCGCCGCCCCGGAGGCTCGGGCATGAGCACCTGGTCCAACATTCTCGCCGTCGCCAGGCGCGAGTTCGACGTCCGGGTGCGGACCCGGACCTTCGCGCTCGGCACGCTGCTGCTCGTGATCGGCGTGGTGGCCATCGCGCTGCTGCCGGTGATCGTCCAGGCCGTCGAGGGCAGCAGCAGCACGAAGGTCGCGGTCGTCGCACCGACCGAGGCGCTCGGCCAGCGCGCGTCGCTGACCATCACCAGCCTGCTCAACTCGAGCGTCGTCGGCACCTCGACCGAGGACACGCCGGACTTCGTCGTGATCCTGGTGGACGACCTGGCCACGGCCCGCGAGGGCGTCCTCGACGGGACCTACTCGGCCGTGCTGGGGATGGAGCGTGCGGCCGGGGACGAGCTCGAGTTCACGCTGTACACCAACGATCCGGCCACGGGCAAGACCGCCGGTCTGCTCCAGCAGGGGGCGAACGCGATCGCGATCGGCGACCGCCTCGATCGCCTGGGCGTGGCGCCGGCGGGCCAGGCGACCCTGTTCGCGCCCGCCGACTTTGACGTCCACTGGCCGGACCCGGAGCGGACGGACCCGATCCACGAGTCGGTGGCGGCGGCCGTCGGCCAGGACATGCTCGCCTTCGGCATGACGATCCTGATCTTCATGATCATCATCATGTACGGCAACTGGATCGCGATGAGCGTGGTCGAGGAGAAGTCCTCCCGGGTGATGGAGGTCGTCCTCAACGCCGCCACGCCGTTCCAGCTCCTGGCGGGCAAGGTGTTCGGCGTCGGCGCGGTGGCGTTCCTCCAGTACGCGGCGGTGGTCGTGGCCGGCGTGGTCGCGATCCTGGCCCAGGGCGCGGTCGCGTCCGTCGTGCTGGAAGACGCGGCGGCCGCCGGGATCAGCCTGCCCGAGGGCTTGACGCCCGGACTGCTGCTGATGTTCGGCATCTACGGCGTGCTCGGCTTCCTGCTCTACGCCTCGCTGTACGCCGCGGCGGGGTCGCTGGTCAGCCGCCAGGAGGACGTGAATGCCGCGGTGATGCCGATGACGCTGATCTCGACGGCGGGCTACATCGTGGGCGTGTACGCGGCGATGGGCCTGCTCGACATCCGCGCCGGCTGGATCGTGGTCCTCACCCAGGTCCCGTTCCTGAGCCCGTTCATGATGCTGGGGCGGGCGGCGACCGGGGTCGCGGAGCCGTGGGAGATCGTGCTCTCGATCGCGCTCCTGGTCGTCACCATCGCCGCCGCCATCTGGGTGGCGTCGAGGATCTACGCCGCCGGCGTCCTGCTCTACGGGCAGCGGCCGGGCGCCCGCGCCGTGTGGCGGCTGCTGCGCGAGGGCATGTAGCCGCGGCTCAGCCGCCCCCGATCGCGAGGGCCACCAGGAGCAGCGCCGCCCCGCCCGCGAGC
>CAYJOH010000058.1:0-6295 GCA_964371685.1 uncultured Anaerolineaceae bacterium | reverse complement strand
TCAGCCGCCCCCGATCGCGAGGGCCACCAGGAGCAGCGCCGCCCCGCCCGCGAGCAGGGCGGCATCGAGCGGCGTCCAGCCCACCTCGCGGTACCGCGTCCGCGGCCCGGAACCGAAGGCCCGCGCGTCCATCGCCAGCGCCAGGCGGTCGCCGTGGCGGATCGCGAGCACCAGCAGCGCCACCAGGATCCGCGGGTGCCACGAGCCGCGCAGGCCGCGGATCCGGCGAGCCTGGCGCAGGGTCGTGAGCTGGTCGGCGAGGCGCGGGATCGCCTGGTAGGCCGCCAGCGCCCCGTACCCGAACCGCTCGGGCACCCGCGCCTGCTGGACGAGCCCGTCCACCAGCCGGGTCGAGTCCGTGGTCTGGCCGAACACCACGCCCACGGCCGCGATGGCGACAACGCGCATCGCCAGCCCTGCGCCGGCCTCGACGGCCGGCCAGGTGACGTTGAACGGGCCGAACGCCAGGGCGACCGGCAGCGACGGGTCCGCGTTGGAGCCCGAGAACAGCGCGTTGAACACCCCGATGCCCAGCGCCGCCAGCCACAGCGGGGCGAGGCCCGCGAGCAGGCGGGCGCCGGGGATCGCGCCCCAGGCCAGGCCGGCCGCAACGACCCCGGCCGCCACCACGACCGGCGGCAGCACCTCGAGCGTGAACGCCAGCCCGACCAGCAGCCCGAGCGCCACGACCAGCTTGGTCACCGGGCTGGTGCGCCCCAGCGGGCTCAGCAGCTGGCGCTCCGAGGGCTCGATTCGCGAGGTGATCACGCGACGCCCCCACCGGCCGGGACGAGGTCGTCGATCGGGGGTGGCTCGCCGGCCGGGCCGGGCTCGCCGGCCATCGCGACGGCCACGATCCGCCCTGCCTCGAGGCGTACGATCCGCCGGGCGAACGCCGCGATGAACCGCTCGTCGTGGGTGGCCGCGAGCACGGCCGCGCCGGCGTC
Organism: uncultured Anaerolineaceae bacterium; assembly: GCA_964371685.1. Taxonomy (GTDB): domain Bacteria; phylum Chloroflexota; class Limnocylindria; order Limnocylindrales; family CSP1-4; genus CAIXZV01. The sequence continues at coordinate 5,348 of CAYJOH010000058.1, read as the reverse complement.
CACGCGCTCGGCGAGGATCTCCACCAGCGCCTCGTGGCCGCGCCGGTCCTGCCCGAAGGTGGGTTCGTCGAGCACGAGGACCGCCGGGTGGCGGACGAGCGCCGTCGCCAGCGACAGCCGCCGCTGCTCGCCGCCCGAGAGCGTGTACGGGCTGCGGTCGCCGAACGCGCCCAGCGGAAGGTCGATGCGGTCCATCAGGGCCTCGGCCTCGCGCCGGCCGGCCTCGTCCAGCCCGAGCATCACCTCGTCGCGGACCCGCAGCGTGACGAACTGCTGCTCGGGGTCCTGGAACACGTACGCCGCGTGGCGCGCCAGCCGGGCAGGCGGGAGGAGCGCAGGATCCAGGCCGGACAGCCGCACCTCGCCCGTCCCCGGCCGGAGCAGCCCCACCAGCAGACGCGCCAGCGTGGACTTGCCGGAGCCGTTGGTGCCCACCAGCGCCACCCGCTCGCCGCTGACCAGCGCGAGGTCCACCGCGCGGACGACGTCCACGCCGTCGTCGTAGGCGAACGACAGGCCGCGGGCGGTCACGACCGCGGACGTCGTGGCCGGGTCCAGGGCCGCCGGGGCGTCCCGCCCTGTGCCGTCGTCCCGTCCCGCACCCGTGCTCCCGCCCCCTGCCCCGGGCGACACCTCGTCGGGCAGCCAGGCGCCCGCCGCCAGCAGCCGGTCCCGCGATCGGGCCAGCACGTCGGCGGGAGGGCCCACGTCGATCGGGTGCCCGTCCGGCCCCAGCGCCAGCACGACGTCCGCGAGGCCCCACGCGATGTCCACCCGGTGCTCCACCAGCACGATCGTCACCGAGCGTGCCTGTCGCAGCGCCGCCAGCCGCGCCGCGAATGCCCGGGCCGCCGGCGGGTCCAGGTTGGCCGTCGGCTCGTCGAGAACCAGGATCCCCGGCCCCGGGGCGAGCGCCCCGGCCAGCGCCAGGCGCTGCTGCTGGCCGCCGGACAGCCGGCCGGTCCGCCGGCGCTCCAGGCCCTCGAGCCCCACCTCGGCCAGCGCCTCGGGCACCCGGGCGCGCATCGCCGCCGGCGACCAGCCGCGGCTCTCCAGCCCGAACGCGACGTCGTCCTCGACCCGCTCCATCACCAGCTGGCTGTCCGGATCCTGGAACACGAGCCCCACGCGCGCGGCCAGCGCCGCCCCGCCGGCGGCGATCGTGTCCAGGCCGTCGACGAGGAGCCGGCCCCGCCACTCCCCGGGGAACTCGCGCGGGACGAGGCCGGCCAGCGCCAGGGCGAGGGTGCTCTTGCCGGACCCCGACGGCCCGACGATCAGCAGGCAGGCGCCGGGCTCCAGCTCGAACGAGACGTCTGCGAAGGCCGGCCGCGGTCGGCTGGCGAAGCGGAACGTGGCGCCCTCGGCCCGGATCGCCCCCGGCGAACGTCCCGCGGCCGCGCCCGGGCGGTCAGTCCTCAGCGGGGAACCCTTCCAGGACGCCGGCCTGGCGGAGCGCCCGGACCAGCGCCACGGTGCCGCCGGCCACGATCACCACGGCCGAGATCGCCATCAGGACGCCGCGGACCAGCTGCACCTCCAGCGCCACGTCCGCGTACCACACCACCCAGTCATGGAGCCACGCGCCGGCCGCCGCGGCGACGGCGGCGATCGCCAGCACCGGGAGCGACCAGGCGCGGTAGAGCGTGAACGCGAACACCAGCTCGGCCGCGGCACCCTGGACGAACCCGGACAGCAGCGTGTCCGGTCCCCACTGGCTGCCGATCAGGGTGGACACACCCGCCGCGACCATCTCCGCGAACAGCGCGGCGCCCGGCTTGCGCACGATGACGGGCGCGAGGACCGCCGGCACCAGCCACACCGCGTACAGCAGGTCCTTGGCCGGGGGCGCGAAGGCGAACACCGCATCGAACGCGCTCCAGGCCAGGCCCCACGCCCAGAACACCACGCCGAAGGTCACGCCGATGATCGCGGCCACGACGATGTCGCGGGTCCGCCATCGGGTGAGGTCGGCCGGGTCCGCGCCCGGTCTCATGATCGTCGCAGTCGTCATCGCCATTGCCTCCACAGCGCAGGAACGCCGCCCCCGGGGACCGGGAACGGCGTCGACGCATGCGGCCCTCTTCCTACACCGGTACGAACCGGATCAGGTTCCGCGGGTCTGTGGGCGAACCACACTCTCAGCGCTGCCGCGCTCCCCGGAGGCGGTATTCGGTTGTCCGGGCAGTCTACACCCCGGTCGCCGAAGCCTCCGTCGACGCCTCGCCGGCGTCGCCGGCCTCGGTTGACGTGCCGATCGCCTCCGCCGGCGCGCGCCGGGCCAGCAGCCAGGCGACGACCTCGGCCATCACCTGCTCATGCTCGGGCTCGTGGTGGGTCTCGTGGCGCAGGCCGTCGTGGACGCGACGGGTCACGTTGCCCTTGGTCCCGATCGGCTCGGAGGCCGCTACCGGGACGATCGGGTCGGCAGAGCCGTGGAACACGAAGGTCGGCACGGGCATCGCCGCGATCGTGCCGATCGCCGCCCGGACGCGCGCCTGCTCCGAGAACGCCTCGTGCCCGAAGCGCACGGTGGACGATGCCTGGGTGAGGGGGTCGCGATCGAAGTCCGCGCGGACGGCGGGGTCGTGCGACAGGCCGTCGGCCGACGCGCCGTTCGCGATGCGCATCCGGGGCACGACCGCGCTCAGCGCGGCGGCAACGGCGTGCCGCCACCCGCCGAGTCTGTCATCGAAGCCGGGCGCCGAGAGCACCAGCAGGTCCGGCAGCGGGCGCGGCGGGTCCGCGAGCACGTAGCCGCCGGCGACCAGGCCGCCCATCGAGTGGCCGTACAGGATCAGCGGCCGGTCCGGCGCCAGGGCGCGGAGCGCGGTCAGCCGCTCCTGCAGGTCGTCGTGGAGGCGGCTCCAGCGGTCCACGTACGCGCGCGGGCCGGCGGACCCGCCGAAGCCGCGATGGTCGTAGGCGTGGACGTCGATCCCGGCGTCGGCCAGCGGCCCGGCGACGGCGGCGTAACGGCCGGCGTGCTCGCCCAGGCCGTGGACGATCAGCGCCGTTGCCCACGGTTCCCCGCGCGATGGCCAGTGCAGCGTGCGGAGCAGCGTTCCGTCCGGCATCCGGGCGGTCGATTCGGACGGGGCGACCGGGGCCGCCGGCGTGGCGGCCACGCCGGGCGTCGTCGGTGTCGCGGGCGTCTCCTGCGGCACGGGTGTCGCGGTCGGTGTCATCCTGCGCTCCTCCTGGTGGCAGCGTAGCCCGTTTCGCGGCCGCCGCCGCTACGATCCGGACATGCCGCAGCTGTGGACCGAGATCGGCGATCGGGTGTTCGTGCGCCGGTACCGCTTCTTCGACCAGAACATCGTGGCGGTCCTGGACCGCGGCGAGACGCTGCTCGTGGACACGCGGACGACGCACCGGCAGGCGCGCGAGATCGTGGACGATCTCGCCGAGCTGGGTTCACCGCGGGTGCCGGTCGTCGTCAACACCCACGGCCACTACGACCACTGCTTCGGCAACTCGGTGTTCCGGCCGGCCGTCATCTGGGGCCACGAGCGGTGCGTGACGATGCTCGAGCGCTGGGGCGAGCGGATGCGCGCATCCGCAGCCGAGGAGGTGCCGCCCGTCGCCGCAGACCTCGCGGAGGTCGTGATCGACCCGCCGGACCGGACGTTCGCGGACCGGGCGACGGTGGAGGTCGGCGGGCGCCTGGTCGAGCTCGCGTTCCTCGGCCGCGGCCACACCGACAACGACATCGTGCTCCGCGTGCCGGACGCCGACGTGCTGTGCGCCGGCGACCTGCTGGAGAACGGTGCGACACCCTACTTCGGCGACGGCTTCCCGATGGACTGGCCCGCGACGGCCGAGGCGCTGCTGGGGCTCGTCGATGAGCGGACGGTCGTCGTGCCAGGGCACGGGGACCACGCGGGCCGCGAGTTCGCGGCCGCGTCGCTGGTGGCGTTCCGGGCCATCGCCGCGCTCGCGGCGCGGGTCAACTCGGGCGCGGTCACGCTCGAGGATGCGATCGGCGCCGCACCCTATCCCGCCACGACCGCCCGGGAGCCCTTGGAGCGCGCCCTCGCGCAGCTCCGCGGCGAGCTGGACGAGGTCCCGGGTGCCTGAGATCGCCGGGGGGCGCCGGGCCGGCGAGCCTGGCCCGGGCGCCTAGATCCGGACCACCCAGCGGCCGCGCGCCTGCCCGGCGACGATGGCGTCGAGCGCCGGCTCGACGGTGTCGAGGTCCACCTCGCTGATGCCGTCGCCCAGGCCACGCGGCAGGAGATCGGTGGCGAGCCGGTTCCACAGGGCGCGCCGGGGCTCGATCGCCATGTTGGCCGAGTCCATCCCCAGCAGCGCCACGCCGCGGAGGATGAACGGGAAGACGGTCGTGACGAGCTCTGCGCCGCTCGCGTTCCCGGACGAGGCCACCGCCGCCCGGAGCCGCAGCGTGCGCAGGACGAAGGGCAGCGTCGCCGAGCCGACGGTGTCCACCGCCCCCGCCCAGCGCGCCGAGTCCAGCGGACGTCCCGGCGCCGTCACCTCGTCCCGGGTCAGGAATCCGGCAGCGCCCAGGTCGCGGAGGCGATCGTGCTCGTCCGCCTTGCCCGTGGCCGCCCAGACCTCGTGGCCGCGCGAGGCGAGGATCGCGACCGCCGCCGAGCCCACCCCGCCCGAGGCGCCGGTGACCAGGACCGGTCCGTCGCCGGGCCGGAGGCCATGGTTCTCGAGGGCCGACACGCTCATCGCGGCCGTGAAGCCGGCCGTCCCGATCGCCATCGCGTCGCGCGCAGTGAGGCCCTCGGGCATGGGCACGACCCAGCCGGCGGGCAGTCGCGCCAGCTCGGCGTAGCCGCCGTGGCGCGCGGTGCCGATGTCGTAGCCGTTTGCGAGCACCTGGGCACCCACCCGGAACGCCGGATCCTCTGAGGCCACGACCTCGCCGGCCAGGTCGATGCCGGGGACCAGCGGGTAGGCGCGGGCGACCCGCCCGTCCTCTCGCGCCGCGAGGCCGTCCTTGAAGTTCACGCTGGACCACGCGACGCGGATCGTCACCTCGCCCGGCGGCAGATCCGCGGGCGCCAGGTCGCGGAGACCGCGCGTGAAGGCGCCTCCCTCGGGCTTGTCGACGACGTAGGCGCGGAACGTGGCGGGCATGTTCGACATGCGGGGATGATAGGAGCGCGATCCGTGGCCGGTTGGCCGGGTCCGTCCCGCGGTCCGCCGCCGCTTCTGCGGCTGGCGCACCGAGCGACCCTATTGCTTCAGGCGAGGAAGCGGCGGAGGGGGTCCAGGAGCGAGGCGACCGCGCACAGGGGCATCACGGCGAGGAGGAGAGCGCACCCGCTCGTTGCGGCCTTCACCGGGAGCACGGCATCTGCGCGGGCGTAGGT
>CAYJOH010000057.1:7375-9578 GCA_964371685.1 uncultured Anaerolineaceae bacterium | reverse complement strand
CGGCGGGGGGCGGGGGGGCCCGGGACGTGGGGGGGGGGCGGGGCGCGGACCCCCACGACGCGGGGCGCGAGCGCGCCGTGGCGGGGGGGGGGCGCGACCGGTGGCGCGGCCGCGCGGGCTACCCGTACGTTCGCGCCGCGGGCACCTGGATCATGCCCGCGGGCCTGCTGCCCGCCCTGTCGGTCCAGGCCGCCGACGCCGACGCGCTCGTCGCGGCGGCGGTCGCCCAGCTCGACGAGGGCGCCGACCTCGTCAAGCTGTACCTCGACGGGGCGTCGGACCCGGCCGGCGCGCCGTGGTCCGCGGACGAGGTCCGGCGCGTGGTGGAGGCGGCGCACGCGCGCGGCGCCCGGGTGACCGCCCATGCCGGGTACGCCGGCGGCGCGAGGGTGGGCGCCGAGGCCGGCGTGGATGCCCTGGAGCACGGCTTCGAGCTGGAGGCGGACACGGCCGCGACGATGGCCCGCAACGGGGTCCGGCTGGTGTCCACGCTCTCGGTCATGAGCTCCTGGCGCACCTTCGGCCGCACGACGACGCTCCCCCGCTTCGCCGCGGACGAGGGCCGGGCGAGGGTCGAGGCACGCCGGGAGCGGGCGATGGCCTCGGTGGCGGTCGCCCGCCGCGCCGGCGTGGCCGTGTCCACGGGCACGGACTTCGGCGGCGGCTCGACCCGTGCCAACCAGCTGGCCTGGGAGGTGGAGCACCTCGTGGAGGCGGGGTTCGAGCCGTGGGAGGCCCTGGGCTGCGCGACCTGGCGCGGCGGCGAGCTGCTGGGCGAACCCGACGCCGGCGTGATCCGCGAGGGCGGACCGGCGGACCTCGTGCTGGTCCACGGCGACCCGCTGTCCGATCCGCGGGCCCTGTGGCGGGCCTGGCACGCGTCCTGGAGCGCCTGACTCCGGCCGCTCGCCGGGCACGTGAGCCGGCCCGGTCGCCGGGATGTCCGCCGTTCGGCATCGTCATTCGTCGACGGCACACGCGGTCGTTCGTGGCCACCTGTTCGAGGGCGGACGTCCGTGGGTCCCGGAGCTCCGCGGGTCCATCGTTGCGTCATCGGCCCGTTGGGCCCTGACCACCGACACCGGACCCGAAAGGAGACGCGTGATGTCCGCGCAGACCCAGTACCTCGAGGTCGACGCCATCGGCGTCCTCCCCACCCTGTTCCTGCTCCTCGTCCTGGTCCTGACGGCCCTCGGCATCGTGGCGCACGCCGCCTTCGTCTGATCCCGGCCGCCCTCCCTCCTGCTCCCGCGCGGACCCCGCCACGCCGGCGGGGTTCGTGATTCCCGTGGCGGAGCGCCCTAGCCCGGCGCGGGCGGGTCGAGCGCCTCGCCCGGCAGGTCGAGCGCCTCACCCGGCGCGAGGATGCGGACGGGGACGGCGGGGGCGAGGCTCGCCGCGGCATCGGCGAACGCCTGGCCGGGCAGGTCGAAGGGCCCGGGCGCCACGCGGCGCATGCCCGCCGGGTAGAAGGTGCCCCAGTGGATGGGGATCGCCAGGCCCGGCCGCAGGATCGCGGCGGCGGCCGCGGCGCGCACCGGGTCCAGGTGCCCGTCGCCGATCGTGAGGCCCCATCCCCAGACGGGCAGCAGCGCGACGTCCAGCCGCCCGGCCAAGGCACCCATCGCGGGGAACAGGTCCGTGTCGCCGGGGAAGTACACGGTCCGCGAGCCGGCCACCACGCACCCGGTCGCGGGGCCATCCGGCCCGAACGGCTCGCGCCGGCCCGAGTGTGCGGCCTCGACGACCTCGAAGTGGACGCGGTCGATGGTCAGCCGGTCGCCGGGCTCGACCTCCTCGACCGGCCCGAGGTCGAGCCGCGAGGCGAGGCGCCCGAAGCCGCGCGGGACGATGACCGTGGGGCGGCCGGGGATCCGGCGCAGCGACGGGGGGTCGAAGTGATCGTGGTGGCCGTGGCTGATGAAGATCGCGTCGAGGTCCGCGAACAGCTCCGGCAGGACCCGCTCCACCTGGCGCCGCACCGGCCCGAGGCCGTCGCGCAGCATCGGGTCGGTGAGGATGCGCAGGTCGTCGACCTCGATCAGCACCGTCGAGTGGCCGAGGAACGTGAGGCGCGCGTGCGCTGGGCCGGCCCTGGTGGCCGGAGCGGCGGCCCGGACGGTTCGCCAGGCGTGATCCACGGCGGCGTGGCGGTGGGCCATGGGTGCCATGGTGCCCCAGATGACTCCGCCGCGCGTCATCG
>CAYJOH010000057.1:0-7275 GCA_964371685.1 uncultured Anaerolineaceae bacterium | reverse complement strand
TGGCGCCTGTCCGGCAGGCGGAATCGCGAAGGAGCCGCCCGTCAATCACGGTCCTGCCTGCCGGGCAGGCGGGATTCGACGGGTCTCCATCCGTACGCCTGCTGGGCAGGCAGGATCGGCCGGGCGAGAGCGATCGGAGGCAGCGGCAGTCGACAGGGTCGCGATGCAGGACGCGCGCGGCCCGAGCCGGGAATCGAACGGCGCCGGCCTCGCGGGCGGCGCCGTCAGGATGTGCGCGAGGGGACGCTGGCCTCAGCCGGCCCGCCAGTCCCCGATCGTGATGCCCAGCCAGCCGATGACCGAGCGGTAGTAGCGCGACGGCTTGTACGGATCCATCTGCGCGGAGGCTCCCGGCGTCCGCACCGACGTGAACGCGAACCGGTACGACAGCGTGCGGCTCGGGTCCGTCCAGAACAGCTGCTTCATGGTCATGGCCTTCGAGCCCCTGAACAGGCCCTTGAGCACGTAGCCCATCCCGGTGATGCCGGACGCGAACACCGCCCTCGCGCCAGATCGCAGGAAGCCGGCCCCGTAGTTGTCCACCCGCTTGATCGCGGTGGACCTGGTGGGGTTCGACGATCCCCACTCCGAGTTGCCGGACGCGTAGCACAGCCGGTTGAGCATGACCACGGCGTTCTTCGCCAGGGCGAGCTTGGTCATGTAGTACTCGCCGAAGTACCTGGTGTTGGAGTTGCCGTTGCCCGAGGTGGCGTTGAGGCCCATGCCGTCCTTGGACGTCCTGGAGAACGGGGCATACGGGCTGGGCCAGCCGTTGCCGTGGCCGAGGTAGACGAGGACGTTCGCGCCCCTGGCCACCGAGGCGACCTTGGACCAGGTTGCGTACGGGCTGTAGACCTCGTAGACCGAGGCGCCGTAGCTGCGGGCCTGCGCGGCCAGCTTCCGGGCGCCGTCCCGGTACTCGGAGGTGGAGGAGCCGACCGGACCGACGACGATGACCACCTTGTAGCCGGCGGCCTGTGTGTCCGGGGCCGTGGCGCCGAGCGCGCCGAGAGCGATCAGTGCGGCGAGGATCCCGGTCAACAGCGACCGGACCCTCCTGAGTGACGCCCGCTGGGCGCCCGGACGGTCATCCTGCAATCGTCTTGCCTCCTCCCTGCCGGAACACCGTGCATGGGGCACGGCGACGGTGGAACGGGTGGCCGTCGGTGACAACACAGGGCGGCTGGGCGGACGCGGACGGACCCGGGTGGGCGGATCCGTTGGACCGATCGGGGCGGTCCGGCGTGCCGGGTGGCGTGCCACCCGATGGGGCGACAGGGTGCTGCCGGGGCGACGGCTCTTCGGTTTTCGGCCTGTCTGCGTCGGGTGGGCGGGTGACCTGGGGGTCCCGGGGAGTATGCCAGACGTGGTCGGGTCGGGTGCATGGGCGTTTCGGCCCCCGGACCCATGCCCTTCGGGTACCACGGTGCGCCGGGGCCCGCCCCGGAGGCCGCACCGGTCGCAGTGGCCGGGCGGTGGCGCGACGGGGCGGTATCGTTGACGGGCGCCGCACCGGCCGGAGCCGGCCGGGCCGGCGGCGCGTCCCGGGGAGGCGACGTGACGGATGCGACGGGGGTGGCGCTGGCCACCCAGGGGCTGGCGAAGCGGTACGGGCCGCGGATCGCCCTCGACGGGCTGGACCTGCGGGTCCCGACGGGTGTCGTGTACGGGTTCCTGGGCCCCAACGGCGCCGGCAAGACCACGACGATGCGGATCCTCACCGGCCTGGTCCACGCCGACGCGGGTCGCGTGGAGCTGCTCGGGCGGCCGTTCGGCCGTGGCGACCGGCGCCGGCTGTTCGAGGTCGGGTCGCTGATCGAGGCGCCGTCGTTCTACCCGTTCCTGTCCGGGCGCGAGAACCTCCGCGCGCTGGCGGCCGCCGGCGCTCCCGCCCCGCGGGGGCGGATCGACGAGCTGCTCACGCTCGTCAACCTGCGCGACCGGGCGGGCGACAAGGTCTCCGGCTACTCGCTGGGCATGAAGCAGCGGCTGGGCATCGCCGGGGCGCTGCTGTCGGACCCGAAGCTGCTGCTGCTCGACGAGCCGGCCAACGGCCTGGACCCCGCGGGGATCGTCGGCATGCGCGACACGCTCCGCGCGCTGGCCGCCTCGGGCAAGACCGTGTTCGTGTCCAGCCACATCCTGTCCGAGGTCCAGCAGCTCGCCGACGTGGTCGGGATCATCGCCCGCGGGCGCCTGGTGCGCGAGGGGACGATCGACCAGCTGCTCCGCGAGGAGGGGGCCGTGCGCATCCGGGTCGCCCCGGACGAGGTGGCGGCGGCGGTCCCGATCCTGGCCCGCGTGGCCGGCGACGCGGCCGTCGAGCTCGACGACGGGCCGGAGGGCGGCTGGCTGACCGTGCGGATCGACCCCCACCGGTCCTCGGAGCTCAACCGCGCGCTGGCGGAGTCCGGCGTGTTCGCCGCCCGGATCGAGGGCGGCGCGACGCTCGAGTCGCTGTTCCTCGGCGTGACCGGGTCGCGCCCGGACGTCGGCACCGATGCGGGAGGCGGGGACGCCCCGCCCCCGGTGACCTGGGCCACCGACCCGGGACGCAAGCAGCCAGAGACGACGGGGTGGTCGTCATGAGGCTGCTCCGCTCCAACCTCCGCAAGCTCGTCCGGCGACCCGCGACGTGGGTCACGTTCCTGCTCCTCGTCGCGCTCCTGCTGCTGATCTTCGTGGCCATCGTCGCGAGCACGGCGCAGGAGTCGGATCCCGACGTCGCCCTCGCCGCCCGGCTCGTCGTCACGTTCCCGGAGGCGTACACGGTCGTGCTCTCGATGATCCTCGGGATCGGCGGGCTGCTGGCCCTGTGCTACGGGGGCGCGATCGCGGGCTCCGAGTGGCAGTGGGGCACGCTCAAGGCCGCCGTCGCCCGCGGTGAGGGCCGGTCCCGCTACACGCTGCTCGCCTATGCCGGCGTCGCGCTGTTCGCGATCCTCGGCCTGCTGGCCGCGTTCGCGATCGGGGTGGCCTGCGCGGCAGTCGGCGCCACCCTCCTGGACGTGCCCCTCGACGGGCTGGGCGACGGGGACGCCCTGGGCCGGCTCCCCGAGCAGTTCGGGCGCGCCGCGCTCGCCGTGTCGATGAACACGGCCCTCGGGTACGCGATCGCGACCATCGCGCGCAGCCAGCTGGCCGGCATCGGCGTGGGCATCGGCGTCTACTTCGCCGAGGGCATCGCCAGCATCTTCCTGCCCAGCGTGATCCAGTGGTTCCCGTTCTCGGCCGCGGGCGCCGTGGTCGCGCAGGGCGGGGACGTGTCGTTCGGCGGCGGGGGCGAGGCCGTGGCGACCACGGTCCTCGACCCCAACGTCGCGGTGGTCGTGGTGCTCGCCTGGCTGGTCGCGGCACTGGGCGTGTCCGCGTTCATGACCGAGCGCGCGGAGATCGGCGGGTAGCGCTCAGCTCCGCCGCGCGATCCGGGCCGCCGTGCCGCGCGTGAGCGCGAGCAGGTCCGCGGCGGCGAGCTCGATCTCGAGGCCGCGCCGGCCGGCCGAGACGTGGATCGTGGGGTGGTCCGCGGCGGACGCGTCGAGGACCGTCGGCAGCACGCGCCGGGTGCCGAGCGGGCTGATCCCGCCCAGCACGTAGCCGGTCGCGCGCTCCGCGTCGGCGGCTGGGGCGATCGCCGCCCGGCGGCCGCCGAGCGCGTCGGCGGCCGCCTTGAGGTCCACCTCCGCATCCGCGGGCACGATCGCCAGCCCGAGCCCCGCGTCCACCGCGACGACGATCGTCTTGAACACCCGCGCGGCGTCGATGCCCAGCGCCTCGACGGCCTCGAGCGCATATCCCCGGCCGTCGTGCCGGAGATTCCGTGGGTCGTGCGCATATTCATGCACCGTGTGCGGGATCCCGGCCCGCCTCGCCGCATCGATCGCCCGCGTCCCTTGTGCGCCCATGCGGCCATTGTCGGGTATGCTCCGCCCCGTCCGGCGAACGCCGCGGCCCTCGCCGTATCCGCGCGGGCGCCGCGCCGGACGACCAGATACGCGGGCCGCCGCCCAGCGGCCGACATCGGAGACCACGAACGACCTTGCGCTTCGACGAGCTGGGGCTCTCAGCCGACCTCCTCCAGACCGTGACCGAGGAGGGGTACACCGAACCGACACCCGTCCAGGAACGAGCCATCCCGCTCGTGCTCCAGGGTCGGGACGTCCTCGCCGCCGCCCAGACGGGCACCGGCAAGACGGCGGCCTTCACGCTGCCGATCCTCGACCGCCTGCGCCCGTATGCGAACACCTCGTTCTCGCCGGCCCGCCACCCGGTCCGCTGCCTGGTCCTGACGCCCACCCGCGAGCTCGCGGTGCAGGTGTCGGAGGCGATCAGGACCTACGGGCGCACGGTGCCGCTCCGCGCGTCGGTCGTGTACGGCGGCGTCCCGCTCGACCCCCAGATCCGGGAGCTGCGCGCGGGCATCGAGATCCTGGTCGCCACCCCGGGCCGGCTCCTCGACCTGGTCGGCCAGCGTGCCGCGAACCTCACCCAGGTCGAGATCCTCGTCCTCGACGAGGGGGACCGGATGCTGGACATGGGCTTCATGCCGGACATCCGCCGAATCCTGGACCTGCTGCCGAACCGCAAGCAGACGCTCCTGTTCTCGGCCACGTTCTCGGACGACATCAAGCGGCTCGCGGGCTCCATCCTCAACGACCCGGAGACGATCGAGGTCTCCCGCCACGGGACGGCCGCCGAGGCGGTCCGCCAGCTCGTGTACCCGGTCGACCGGGAGCGCAAGGAGGAGCTGCTCGCCCACCTGATCCTCCAGGGCGACTGGCGGCAGGTGCTGGTGTTCACCCGGACCAAGCTGGCGGCCTCGCGGCTGGCCTCGTGGCTGGACCGCCACGGCGTCGCGGCGACGGCGATCCACTCGGACCGTGCCCAGTCGGACCGCACGAAGGCGCTCGACGGGTTCAAGGCGGGCGAGATCCGGGTGCTCGTCGCGACCGACGTCGCCGCGCGGGGCCTGGACATCGAGGACCTGCCGCACGTCGTGAACTTCGAGCTGCCGTGGAACCCGGAGGACTACGTGCACCGGATCGGCCGGACGGGCCGCGCCGGGGCCACGGGCGACGCGATCAGCCTCGTGTGCATCGACGAGGCGGACCTGCTGCGGGGCGTCCAGCGCCTGCTCCAGGTCGCGATCCCGTGGGAGGTCGCCGACGGGTTCGTCCCGCGGCGGGATGCCGAGGCGCGGCCGCTGCGCGCGCCGCGCGGGGCCGGCGGCTCGTCGTCGGGCGGGCGGGCGCGCGCGGGCGGATCGAGGCGCCGGACGGGCGTCGCCTGACGGCGGCCCGGTTCAGGGCGCCGGCGAGGCCGGCGTTGACGGCGCCGGGATGGGCTTGGGCAGCACGATCCTGAGCAGCGCCGCCGCGACCCGGGACGGATCCGCGACGCCCTGGTTGGTGAGCACCGCGATCGTCACCCCCTCCGCCGGCAGGTAGCGGACGACATTCCGGAACCCGAGATAGCGGCCGGAGTGGCCGATGGCCGTGTGCCCGGCGAGCGTCACGACCTGGATGCCCAGCCCGTACGGCACCTTGGCGCCGAGGGCCGCGGTGGTGACCGCGTCGCCGATCATCGCCTGCTGCATCGCCTCCGACAGCACCCGGCCGCTCGCGAGCGCCTGCATCCAGCGCGCGGTGTCCCGGGCCGTGCCACCCAGCGATCCCGCCCCGCCGGCCGCCGTGACGACGGAGCGGAACGGCATCACGCTGGTCGCCCGGGCCACCGCGACGGGCCGGACGCCGCCGCCGCTGCGGGGGAGCAGCCGGTACCCGATGGTGAGGCTGGCCCGCGGCTTCTCGACGGCCTGGTACCACGTGTCCTCGAGGTCCAGCGGGTCGAGCAGCCGCGAGCGGAGCTCGCGCGCCAGCGACCGCCCGGTGACGGCCTCGACCAGCTCGCCGAGCAGCAGGTAGTTCGTGTTGGAGTAGCTCCACACGGTGCCCGGGACCGACCGGCGCTTCGGCACGTAGGACCAGGCCTGCGCCGGCGTCCACGTCTTGTCCGGCACGGACTGGAGCGCCTTGTCGATTCGCTTGTTGACGAAGAAGTCCGGCAGGCCGCTGGTGTGGTCGAGCAGCATGCGGACGGTGATCCGGCGGTCGAGCGGGTAGTCGGGCAGCCTGGGCGCCACCGGCTCGTCCAGCGCGAGGCGGCCCTCGTCCACGAGCTGGAGCACGACGGCCGCCGTGAAGGTCTTGGAGATCGAGGCCAGGGCGAACCCGCTGTCCGGCGTCACCGGCCGCCGGCCCGCCACGTCCGCCCGGCCCGAGACGCCGAGCCACGAACGCCCGTCGTCCCACAGGATGGCGACCGACAGGCCGGGGATCGAGAGCTTGCGCCGGAGCTGGTCGAGCCGGGCCTGGAGCTGCTCGGCGGGCACGCCGGCGGCCGGGGGCGGTGCGGTCGGGAGGCTCGAGGGGGTCGGGCTGGCCGAGGGCGACGGCGAGCCGGCCGGCGTGGGCGATGCCGTGGCCGCGGTGGGCGACGGGGTCCCGCTCGCCGGCACGGGCGTGGGCGATCCGGAGGCGGCCAGGGTCGGCGATCCGCCCGCCACGGCGACGGTGGCGCCCGCCGGGCCCACCGCACCGCCCGCGACCCCGCCGAGGATCACCGCCAGGCCGATGACGGCGGCCACGCCGAGGACGACGCGCGCCGGCGACGACCCCAGAGATCGCCCGGGCGGTCGCGAGTGCGGCACGGCGCTCCGGCGACGCGGCTCGTTCGGCATGATGGTGAGACGATACGTCCACCGGCCGGTGGTGCGTGTCCGGCACCCCTCCCGTCCCGGCCCGCTCCACGGATGGCCCCATGCCCGATGACCGCAGCGCCGCCACCCTGCTCCGCGAGGTCGGCCTCATGGCCGACGGCCCAGTCCCGTGGGGGCGTCCGGTGCGGCACGCCGCCGCCGGGGTGTTCCTCGTCGAGCTGGCGGTCCCCCTGCCAGCCGCCCAGCTGGACCTCGCCCTCGTCGGCAAGTGGCTGGAGCGCGTGCCGGACCTGCGCCTGGACGGCGCACGGCCCACCTCGAAGGACCTGCAGCACCGGCTGGCGGCCTTCTGGCTCCCGTCCCAGGCCGTGCTGTTCATCGGCAGCACGCCCGGGTCCACCGCCGGCCGACTGGCGGCGATCGTGAAGACGGTGCCCGGCGACCGCCGCCCCGCCGCGTCCGGGTTGTGGCTCCACTTCCTGCGCCAGGTCGCTGGCCTGCGCGTGTGGTGGGCCGCGACCGACGCCCCCGTGGAGTACGAGGACGCGCTGCTGGAC
>CAYJOH010000056.1:7477-9598 GCA_964371685.1 uncultured Anaerolineaceae bacterium | reverse complement strand
TCGTTCTCGACCGAGGTGATGATCGACAGGCCGTCGATGGCGACCTTGAGCTCGATCATCTCGATGCCGTTCGCGGCGCAGGCGTCGATCTCGGACTGCTTGACGCGGCGCGAGGCATCGGAGATGTCCGTCTCGCCGTTGCAGAACCGCTCGAAGCCGTCGCTGGTACCCGGGCCGGTCACCTCGATGGCGACGTCCGGGTTGGCGGTGCTGAACGTCTCGGCGATCAGGGCGGTGATGGGCTCAACGGTGGACGAGCCGCTCACGATGACCTGGCCGGTCAGGCCGGGCACGGAGGTGGCGGCGCTGGTCGCGCCCGGGGCGTCCGAGCCGGGGGCGGTGGTTGCCGCGCCGCCTCCGCAGGCTGCGACGAACAGGGCCGCGCCAAGTGCGAGGGCGCCGATGCGCCCGGTGGTGTTGATCGACACTGAGGACTCCTCGGTGTGGACGGTCGGCGCGGGCCGCGCCGTGTGCGTCCTGTCTTCCTGTGGCCATGCCCACGGTCGGGCGCGGCCGTCAACGCGCGATGAGCGGCGTGTTAAGCGCCGGTTAACGCTGAGGCCCGTCCAGCCGGTACCCGACGCCGCGCACGGTGACGAGGCGGACCGGGTGGGCGGGATCAGGCTCGATCTTGGAGCGCAGCCAGCGGACGTGAACGTCCACGGTCCGCGACTCGCCGGCGTGGCCCGGCCCCCAGACCCGGTCGATGAGCTGCCGGCGGGTCCAGGCCCGGCCCGGGTGGCCGGCCAGCATCGCCAACAGGCCGAACTCCTTGGGACGGAGGTGGATCACCTCGCCGTCCTGGCGGAGCTCGTGGGCCGCGAGGTCCAGCTCGAGGCCCGGCGCCACCACAAGCACGGATCGTCCCCCCGGCGTGGCGCGTGCGCGGGCCTCGAGCAGGTGCAGACGCCCGGCCAGCTCCGCCGCGCCGGTGGTGGCCAGGAGCGCGTCGTCGAAGCTCAGCGAGAGCGCCGCCAGGCGCGCGTCCGAGGCGTCAGGCGGCGCGAGGTGCACCGCCCGCAGCCCGGACCGGCGGCGTCGCTCGGCGGCGACGAGGTCCACCTCCGCGGCCCCGGCCGGCGGCTGGGCGCAGACGACGACCCGGGGTCGTTCCGCGAGCAGGATGTCGCGGAAGCGTCTCGGGTCGGCGAGGATGCGCACCGTGCCCGGCGGCGCGTGGCCGGCGAGCTCGGTGGCAGGGCCCTCGGCAGCCAGCACCAGCCACGCCGCGCGATCCCGCCCGCCGTCGTCGGCAGGGCGGGGACGCGGGTCGAGGGCACCGGGCTGCGTGAGGGAGACCATGGCGGGGACGATGGGAACAGCGGGTCAACGGGCCGTTCCGGGACCGTTAACTCGCGGTCAACATCCGGGGCTGGGCAGGTCGGTGCGGCGACAGGCCGTCGCGGCGCGGCCGCGGCTCGCGTGGCCCGGGCGGCTGGGGCAGACTGGTATCCAGCGGTTGAGGGGCCGCGGCGATGGTTCCGCAGAGGAGCGGCATGGCGCACGACGAGGACGGGGGCGAGGGCGACGTCGACGGGGCAGCCGACGTCACCGGGGCAGCCGACGTCACCGGGGCAGCCGACGTCACCGGCGAGCCCCTCACCGAGCAGGCCGCGCGCAAGGCGGCGAAGGCGGCGAAGGCGGCAAAGCGGGCCGAGAAGGCCGCCCGCAAGGCCGCGCGGAAGGCTGCCAGGGAGGTCGCCGATCGGGCCGCGAAGGCCGCGAAGCAGGGGGCCAGGACCGCCCGGGCCGCCGAGAAGGCCGCGCGCAAGTCGGCCGGCAAGGCCGAGCGGAAGGCCGGGCGTGCCGCCGAGGCCGCGGTCAAGGCCGAGCGCAGGCGCGCGAAGGAGGCCCGCAAGCGCGAGGCGGCGGAGGCGGCCGAGGCGGCTGGCGAGGCCGGCGACGGCGGGGCCGGCGATGGCGTCCCCGGTGGTGTGGCCACGGCCGCGGGGGCGATGCTCGAGGAGGTGGCCGACCTCGTCCGCCAGGCCGGCGAGCCCGCGGCCGAGCACATCGTGGAGCGCGTGACCGCGCGACTCGAACCGGAGGCCGAGTCAGAGCCGGAGCCCGAGGCGGCCCCCGACGTCGAAGCCACGCCCGAGGTCGAAGTCGCGCCCGAAC
>CAYJOH010000056.1:6322-7467 GCA_964371685.1 uncultured Anaerolineaceae bacterium | reverse complement strand
GGCCCCAACCGGAGCCGGAGCCCGAACAGGAAGCCGAACCCGGGACCTTCGAACTCGAGCCGGACGTCGAGCGCGAGCCGGACGTCGAGCCCGCCGCAGGCGAGTCCTTCGAGCCCACGCCCGAAGCCGAAGACGAAGCCGAAGCCGAGCCCGAAGCCGAAGCCGAGCCGGCAGCCGAACCCCAACCGATCGTGATCCCCGAGGGCGCCATCATCGGTGCCGCCGTGGACGTGGGCGCCAACAGCGTCCATCTCCTCGTGGCGGCGGTGGACGGCCATCGGCTGGTGCCGTTCGTCGACGAGTCCGTATTCCTCGGTCTCGGCGACCGGGTGGCGACCGAGGGGTTCATCGGCGCCGGGCTGCGCGAGGAGCTGGCGCTCGCGCTGGCCACCTACGCGGAGACCGCGAGACGGCTCGGGGCCCGCGACATCACGGTCGTCGGCACCGAGCCCGTCCGGCGGGCCGCGGACGCCGCCGCCCTCGTGCACGACGTCGAGGCGCGGGCCGGCGTACCCCTGTACGTGCTCGACCACCACGAGGAGGGGATCCTCAACCTCCTGGGCGTGACGATGGGGAGCGCGATCCGCCACGAGATCGTCGTCGTCGACATCGGCGGGGGCAGCTCCGAGGTGGTGGTGGCGGCGCCCGGCCGGCGGACCACGACGGAAGGCCTCCGTGTCGGTTCGGCGCGGCTGACCCAGGACCACGCCCGATCGGACCCGCCCACCCAGGCGGAGATCGAGTCGATGCGCGACGAGGCCGCCCGGATCGTGGCCGGCGCGCCGAACGGTCGCCCCAGCGAGCTGGTCGCCGTCGGCGGGACGGCCTCGAACCTGCTGCGCGTCCTCCCGGTGACGGCCGTGGATCGGGTGCTCACCCGGCGGCGCATCGCGATCGCGCTCGCGATGCTGACCGTGGAGCCCAGCGCCGAGGCGGCCACCCGCCACCTGCTCCGGCCGACACGGGCCCGGATCCTCCCGGCCGGCGCCGTGATCCTGGACGCGATCCTGGAGCGCTACGGCGCCGAGCGCATCCGCGTGTCGGAGGAGGGGATCCGCGAGGGCGCCGTGCTCGCGGCCGCGTTCGCCGGGCCCGCGTGGCGCGATCGGCTCGAGACGCTGGCGGCCGGCTGGGACGAGTAGGCG
>CAYJOH010000056.1:0-6222 GCA_964371685.1 uncultured Anaerolineaceae bacterium | reverse complement strand
CCCGCGACGAGCCGCCCCAGCGCCCGCCGGAACGCGAGGCTGGACACGCCGCGCCACGGCCCGCCGACCGTGCGCCGCAGTCGGGCCAGCTCCCGCTCCCGGTCCACGAGGTACCGCCCGATCGCCGCGCTCTCCAGCTCCGTGAGCTCGCCCGCGTGCTCGACGAGGAACTGGCGCGCCAGCCCCGCCGCCACGTCGGCGTCGTGGAGCCAGCCGAGGTGGTCCTGGAGCGCGACGACCTTCTCGATGACGGGCCCGGTGTCGCGACCCAGCGCCTCGCGGACGAACTCCAGCGTGTAGCGCAGCCACTTCGCCGAGATCCGCAGGTCGTGGAGCGCGGTCACGTCGGCCCAGCGCAGGACGGGCTCGTACGCGCGGACGCCCTCGTAGGCCGCCCAGATCCGCGAGGGCATCGTGTCCCGGACCCGGTGCGGCTGGGTCGGGCCCACCGGCAGGACGCCCTGGCCCTCGGCCTGGACGAACAGGAGATAGCCCTCCACCCAGCGCCGGTAGCCGTTGGAGTCGAGCTCGCGGAGGAGGATCGCCCGCGCCGTCTCGCGTCGGGCGCGCCAGCTCTAGACCAGGCGGTCGAAGGCCGCGCCCTCCGCGGCGGGCTGCGTGTCGCGGTAGGCCTCGCCGGCCTCGATCAGCACGTCGAGGTCCCGCACCGCGCCGAGGTCGGTTGCGACCTCGCGCAGGCGGCGGCGGTGCTTGGCGGTCCGCTTGGGGTCGAACGCCTCGCCGAACACGCGCCACGCGGCCCGCTGGCGGCGGGTGGCCACCCGCATCGCGTGCAGCTCCTCGCTGTCCCGGCCCGCCCGGGTGCCGGGCTCGCGGGTGATCATGCGGGCGAGGTGGAAGCGCAGGACCTTGCGCCCCGCCTCGGCGAGGTGATCGTCGGCCAGGACGCCCGGCGACTTGGGGACGATGATCCGGGGCGCCTCGGGCTCCTGCTCGGCGGCGGCACCTTCGACCGCAGCCTCGGGCGCGACCGCCGTGACCCCGGGACCCACCGGCACGGGCTCCCGGGCGGCCCCCGCCTCCGCCTGCGCCCGCCGCACGGCCTCCAGCGCCCGCTCCAGCTTGGAGGTCTCGGCCGGGAGCAGCTCCTCGATCTCGGACAGCAGGTCCGCCAGCGGCTCCAGCGCCGCCTCGGCGCCCTCGCGCAGCTCCACCTCCAGCTCCGCGAACCGCTCCAGGACGCGTCCCCCGGCCACGACCTCCACGTCGTCCACGGACAGCTCGGCCACGGTCCCGTCGTGCTCGTAGTCGCGCTTGCGCCGCGACTGCCGAACGGTCACGAGGTCCTCGAGCGCCGCGTCACCGACCAGCTCCAGCACCCGGCCCCGCGCCGCCGACGCCGCCCAGCCGGCCGGCGCCACGGCCGGGTCCGCGGGGCCCTCGAGCTCCTCGCGGCGGTGGACGCTGCCCCCGTCATCGATCCCACGCAGCCCCTTGAGCGTGATCACCGTCCCGTCGCCCGACGACCGCAGCCGCCCCGCATACCCCGCCGCCGCCAGCCGCCCGTCGGGCGTGTCGAGATAACGGTCCTCGTGGAGCACCGTGGTCACCGGCCCGCGCGCGGTGAACCCGGCGAGGTCGTCCGCCGCGAGGAGGCGCTCGCCCGCGCCTGCCTCCGTCATCCGGAACTTGAGCTCCACCTCGATCGGCGGGACCTCGGGCGCCGCTGCCGTCCCGGACTGTGACTCCGCCTCGCTCGGCGAGCCGGCCATCCCCTCCACGACGTCCGTCATGCGCGGGGGTCCATCGAGCCGTGGCCCGCGTGCGGCCGGCGCGGCACGTCGGCGAGCGCGGCCGCGATCGTCGCATCCTCCTTGAGCGTCGCGAACGTGTCGAGCGTGCCCTCCGACGATTGGAGGATCTCGGTGCGGTCCCAGCGCCCGTCCGCGCGGAGCTGCCACGACCGCCGGTCGTCGGCCAGCATCACGTCCACGACCCTGGCCAGCCGCGCCTGCGCCTCGTGGTCCTCGACCGGCGTCACCACCTCGACCCGGCGGTCCAGGTTGCGCTCCATGAGATCCGCGGACCCGATGAACCACTCCGCCCGGCCGCCGTTGGCGAACATCCAGATCCGGGAGTGCTCCAGGAACTCGCCGATGATGCTCCGGACGCGGATCGTCTCGGACGCGCCGGGCAGCCCCGGCAGCAGGCAGCACGCGCCGCGGACGATGCAGTCGATCTCCACACCCGCTCGCGAGGCCTCGTACAGCGCCTCGATGACCTGCGTGTCCACGAGCGAGTTGACCTTGAGAACGATCCGGGCCGGCGCGCCGGCCCGGGCATGGGCGGCCTCGCGCTCGACCAGCTCCAGGAACCGCGACCGGAGCGTCATCGGCGCCACCAGCAGCCGGCGGAACACGCTCTGGCGCGACAGGCCGGTGAGCACGTTGAACAGGTCCGTGACGTCCGCGCCCAGCTCCTCGCGGACCGACAGGATGCCCAGGTCCACGTACAGCCGCGCGGTCTTGGAGTTGTAGTTGCCGGTCCCGATGTGGACGTACCGGCGGAGGCCGTTGCCCTCGCGCCGGACGACCAGCAGCACCTTGGAGTGCGTCTTGAGGCCCACCAGGCCGTACACGACGTGGGCGCCCGCCTGCTCCAGTGCGCGGGCCCAGACGATGTTGGCCTCCTCGTCGAAGCGGGCCTTGATCTCGACCAGCACGACGACCTGCTTGCCCCGCTCCGCAGCCCGGATGAGGGCCCGGATGATCGGCGAATCGCCGGATGTCCGGTACAGGGTCTGCTTGATCGTCAGGACCTCGGGGTCGTCCGCCGCCTGCGACACGAACCGCTCCACCGAGGCCGTGAACGACTCGTACGGGTGGTGGAGCAGCAGGTCGCCGGCCCGCATCACGGCGAACACGTCCACCGGCTCGTCCTCGTCCGGCGGCAGCAGGCGCTGCGGCACGACCGGCACGTGGACCGGTGCCTTGAGGTCCGGCCGGTCGAGGTCCACCAGCTGCCACAGGGCGGTGAGGTCCATCATCCCGGCGACCTCGTAGGCGTCGTCGTCGCGGATGCCCACGCCCTTGATCAGGATCCGGCGCGTGACCTCGGGCATCGAGCGCTCGACCTCGAGCCGCACCGCCTCCCCGAAGCGCCGGCGGCGGACCTCCTCCTCCATCGCGAGCAGCAGGTCGTCCGCCTCGTCCTCCTCGATCGCGATGTCGGCGTCGCGGGTCACCCGGAACAGGTGGGTGTCGAGGATCTCCATGCCCCGGAACAGCTCGTCGAGGTTCGCCTCGATCACCTGGTCCAGGAGCACGAACCGGTCGCGCTCCACCTCGAACAGGCGGGGCAGGATGGGCGGGATCTTGACCCGCGCGAAGCGCGTCTCGCCGGTCTCGGGGTCCCGGAGGCCCACGGCGATCGAGAGCGACAGCGTGCTGATGTACGGGAACGGGTGCCCGGGGTCCACGGCGAGCGGCGTGAGCACCGGGAAGATCTCGTCGTGGAACCGGCGGCGGAGGGTCTCATGGTGCTCGGGGACCTCGGCGTAGTCCACGATCTCCACGCCCTCGGCGGCCAGCCGCTCGCGGATGTCGGCCCAGATCGCCGAGTGGTCCGTCACCAGCTCGTTGACGCGGGCACGGATCTCGTCCAGCTGTCGCGCGGGCGTCATCCCGTCCGAGGACACGTGCTGCGCGCCGGACTGCCGCTGGCGCCGGAGGCCGGACACGCGGACCTGGAAGAACTCGTCCAGGTTGGACGCGAAGATGGCGAGGAACTTCACCCGCTCGAGGAGGGGGTTGCGCGCGTCGCGGGCCTCGTGGAGGACGCGGGCGTTGAACTCGATCCAGGACAGCTCGCGGTTGAGGACCGGGCCCCGCTGGTCCCGCGCGGCCCGTCGGCGGCCGCGGGTGGCGGCTCGCGGTCCGGGTGCGGGTCGAACGGCGGTCATGGTCCTCACGCGGCGTGCAGCGGGCTCAACGCGTACCTGCCCGGCGGGTGCGGCACGGGACGCGGTGGCGTGACGTCCGCCACGTCACCCGAACCCTTCGGGCCGCCGAGGATAGCACGCGAGCGTCGGGCCCCTCCCCCGGTTACCCCTCCGGAACGTACCGCTGCTCGCCCGTGGCCGGGTCCACGTAGACCCGCATCAGGACGCGGGTCGTGGGGTCCCGGAAGCGCTCGTCGGTGGGGCGGAAGCGCGGCTCCGGCGGCGCCTGCTCGCCGCCGCCGGGACCGTGGGCGGCGCCGGTGGCCTCGGCATCCAGCGAGCGGTAGCGGAGGCGCTCGAGGAACGCCGCCGCGACCAGCGCCACGCCGGGCACGAACAGGAACAGGGCGCCGAACAGGTCGCCGCCGCTGCCGGTGGCCGCGGCCACGCCGATCCCGCCCAGCATCATCAGGACCCCGAGGCCCGCGATCAGCCCCCGGGCGATCGTGACCCCGACGCCGTCATTCATGCGGCTGGGCAGCCCCGGCGTCCGGCTCGACGACGACGGCCGTCCCGTAGGCCACGATCTCGGACATCGTGCCGGCCAGCTCCGACGAGTCGAAGCGCATCGAGATCACGGCGTTCCCGCCCACGAGGGCCGCGTTCTGGACCATCCGGTCGATGGCCTGGCGGCGGGTGTCCTCGAGCAGGCTCGTGTACTCGTGGATCTCGCCGCCCGCGATCGAGCGCAGGCCGGCCATGAGGTTGCCGCCCAGCCCCCGGCTGCGGACGACGAGCCCGAACACCTGGCCCTTGGTCTCGGTGACCCGGTGCCCGGCGACGTACGGCGTGGTGGCGATGATCATCGGAGCCCTCCGTGTTCGGCCTCGTGCGCGTGGCGCTCGCGGGCGCACACGAGGCACGGGCAGTGCTCGCGCAATAGCCTGAACGTGTGGTAGCCGGTGTGGTGGCCGTCGCCCCACGTGGCCTGGATCGCGTAGTTGCCGACGAGCGCAAGATCCACGAGCCGCGTCTGCTCCGCGGTCAGCGTGGGGTTGGTGTCCAGCCAGCCCGGCTGGCCGGCCTCTCCGCGGCAGTACGCGCAGGGGCACAGCCAGCGGAGCGTGACGGCGTCGTAGATGGTCTCGTGGCCGTCGGCCCACTCCAGGCGGAGGGTGCCGGCGCCGCGGTCCGCGTCGATCCGCAGGGGCGTGGTCTGGCTGTGGTCCTGCACCCCTCGATCGTACCCCGGCGGCGCGCGCCACCCGGACCATCACCGATGGGGGAGGGAGGACCTTCCCCGAATGGCCGATCCGGGCGGGGCCGCTATGCTCGGCTGCGGATGAGCACGCACACGACCATGCTCGGGCACGCATGACCCTCGTCGTCGATCACCTGTACAAGCGGTTCGGGTCCGTCGTCGCCCTCGACGACCTCGCGTTCGAGGTCGCGCCGGGGCAGGTGTTCGGCTTCCTGGGCGCCAACGGCGCGGGCAAGACGACGACGATGCGGATCGCGCTCGGGGTGCTCGATCCCGACGCCGGTCGGGTGACCTGGCGGGGCACCGAGAGCCACCGCCTGCCGCGGGCGACCTGGGGCTACCTGCCCGAGGAGCGCGGCCTGTACCCCCGGATGCGGGTGATCGAGCAGCTGGCGTTCTTCGGCGGCCTCCACGGGGTGCCCGCAGACCGCGCGCGGCGCGAGGCCATGTCCTGGCTGCGCCGGTTCCGCGCCGAGGACCTCGCGACCCGCAAGGCCGAGCAGCTGTCCAAGGGCAACCAGCAGAAGGTCCAGTTCATCGCCGCCGTCCTCCACGACCCGCCGGTCCTGCTCCTCGACGAGCCGTTCACCGGCCTCGACCCGGTCAACGTGATGCTCCTGCGCGAGGCGTTCCTCGAGCTCCGGGATCGCGGCCGGACGGTCGTGTTCTCCACCCACCAGATGGAGGTCGCCGAGGCCCTGTGCGAGTCCGTGGCGATCGTGGACCGGGGGCGGATGGTGGTCGGCGGCCGGGTGCGCGACGTGAAGCGGTCCACCGGCCGCCGGATGGTGCGGATCTCGGTCGCGGACGACCACCGGCTGGCGTGGCTGTCGACGGTGCCGGGGACGCGGATCATCCAGGCGGGCATGGACCGATCGTCCGTGGAGCTGGACCCGGGCGTGGAGCCCGAGGCGGTGCTCGCGGCGGCCGTGGCGGCGGGCGCGCGGGTGCTCCACTTCGAGGTCGCGGACTCCAGCCTCGAGCAGGTGTTCATCGATCACGTGGGCCATCCGGTCGAGGAGGTGGGCCATCTCGCGCCGGCGGAGGCCGTCGGGGCCGA
>CAYJOH010000055.1:1683-9615 GCA_964371685.1 uncultured Anaerolineaceae bacterium | reverse complement strand
CGATGACGTTCATCTCCAACCTCAACTACGTCGCGATCTGCGTCATCGGCGGCGTCCGGGTGGCGACCGGCCAGATGTCGCTGGGGGACGTCCAGGCGTTCATCCAGTACTCGCGCCAGTTCACGATGCCCATCGTGCAGGCCGCCTCGATCGCCAACGTGCTCCAGAGCGCCGTCGCGTCGGCGGAGCGGGTGTTCGAGCTGCTGGACGAGGCCGAGGAGATCGCGGACCCGGTGGCGCCGGCGGTGCTCGAGGAGCCCGCGGCCGGCCGGGTGGCGTTCGAAGCCGTGTCGTTCCGCTACGAGCCGGAGAAGCCGCTGATCGAGGACCTGGACCTGGTCGTGGAGCCCGGGCAGACCGTCGCCATCGTGGGCCCCACGGGCGCCGGCAAGACGACCCTCGTCAACCTCCTGATGCGCTTCTACGACGTGGACCGGGGACGGATCACGGTGGACGGGATCGACACCCGCGAGCTGACCCGCGACAACCTGCGCCGGACGTTCGGGATGGTGCTCCAGGACACGTGGCTGTTCCAGGGCACGATCCGGGAGAACATCGAGTACGGCGCGGAGGACCGGGCGGTCGCCGAGGCGCACCTGCTCGAGGCGGCACAGGCCGCGCACGTGGACCACTTCGTGCGGACGCTGCCGGACGGCTATGACACCGTGCTCGACGACGAAGCCACCAACGTGTCGGCCGGCGAGAAGCAGCTGCTCACGATCGCCCGCGCGTTCCTCGCCGACCCGCCGGTGCTGATCCTCGACGAGGCGACCTCGTCGGTGGACACCCGGACCGAGGTGCTGATCCAGCGCGCGATGGCCCGGCTGATGCGCGGCCGGACGTCGTTCGTGATCGCGCACCGCCTGTCCACGATCCGCGACGCGGACCTGATCCTGGTGATGAACCAGGGGCGGATCGTGGAGCGCGGGACGCACGAGTCGCTGCTGTCGGCCCGCGGCTTCTACCACGAGCTCTACGCGAGCCAGTTCGAGGAGGCGCTGGAGGGCGCGGCGTAGCGGGCGCGGCAGCGTGCGCCTGTGCGGCCGGCCCCGCGGCGCAGACGGGCGGGGCAGGCCACCGGGGGCGTCGAGCCGCACCGGGCCACAGGACCCGTGGCCGGGGACCGGGAGCCGGGCAAGACCGGACATGCGCCGGTTCAGCAGGTGTCCAACGTCCCTGTCCGTCGACAGGCGGAGGGGCGACCCTGCGCAGTGACTGGAGGCATCCCACCCGTGATCCTGCGCATTGCCATCGCCTTCGTGCTGTTCCTGCACGGCATCGTCCACGTCATCGGGTTCCTCGTCCCGTGGCAGTTGATGACGTCCCCCGAGTTCACGTACACCACGAGCGCCGCCTGGGGGACGCTGGAGCTGGGCGACGCGGGCGTGCGGCTGGTGGGGCTCGTCATGCTCGGGCTGGCGGTCGCGTTCCCGGTGGCGGCGTTCGGCGTGTGGCGGCGGGCGCGCTGGGCCCTGGCGTTGACCGTCGGCGTGACGCTGGTCTCGCTCGTGGCCTGCACGCTCCAGTCCCCGGCCGCGATCCTGGGCGTCGCGCTCGACCTCGCGATCATCGCCGCGGCGGGCCTGTCCCGACTGCGCGCCGGGACCCTCCAGCCCACCGCGGCCCGGTGACCGCGGTGCCCGCGACGACCGCCCCGACCGAGACGCCCGCGGTGCCCACGACGACCGCGCCCCTCCCCGACCGCACCTCCTCGGAGCTGCCCCTGCCCGTCGTCCGCTGGCTCGAGGTCGGCTGGCCCACGGGCACTGACGAGGTCGAGTCGCTCGAGCTGAGCGGCCCGCTCCGGATCCGCCGCAACCGGCTGTGGATGCCCGGCGACGGGACGATGCGCTTCCAGCTGGGCGTGGGCTACGTGTCGGACCTGCGGATCGGGCTCGGGCCGCTGACGGCGATCCGGGGACTGGACGCGTACGTGGACGGCACGGGGATCACGCGCGTGGGGCGCCAGACCGACACGGGCCGCGAGATCGACCAGGGAGCCTTCCTCGCGCTGTGGGCGCAGTCGCTGCTGTTCCCCACCGCGTGGGCGCGCCTGCCCGGCCTGCGCTGGCTGGCGGTGGACGACACCCGAGCGCTCGTCGCCCTGCCGTTCGCGGGCGGCACCGAGACCGGCTTCGTCCACTTCGACCCCGACGGGCCGGCGTTCCCGGTCGCGTTCGAGGCCGACCGCTACAAGGTCGTCGGGGGATCGAAGGTCCGGTGGCGCGCCGACTACGGCGAGTGGCACTGGCGCGATGGCCTTGCGCTGCCCACCCGGATGGTCGTGACCTGGGCCGGCGACGCGGGGCCGTGGTTCGACATGCGGATCGAGTCGATGACGCCCAACGCGGAGGTCCTTCCCCAGTTCGACCGGGCCCGCGAGGCCATCGCCGCGGTCCGCGAGGCGCGTCGCCCACCGGCCTGAGGCCCCGTCCGTTCGGGACACCGGGGAGCGTCCGATCGGGCCGGAGGTCCCTTATCCTGCGCCGCGGCCGGGGGCGACGATGACCGGGATCCACGACAGGCCACGGCCTGCCGGAGCAGCGCGCGCCGGACGACGGGCGCGGCGGGGCGACGCAGCGTGGCGTCGCGGCACCGACAGAGGGGTTCGATGACCTACCACGTCATCGAGGCCGCCGGCCTCACCAAGTTCTACGGTCCCCGGCGCGGGGTGGTCGACGTCGACTTCGGCGTCGCCGAGGGGGAGGCGTTCGGCTTCCTGGGTCCCAACGGCGCCGGCAAGACGACGACGATCCGGCTGATCATGGGCTTCCTGCGCGCGACCCGCGGTGACGTCCGCGTGTTCGGCGAGCCCGCGTTCGAGCAGGCACCCGGGATCCACGCCAACATCGCCTACCTGGGCACCGATCCCGGCTTCCTCGGCGAGCTGACCGGCGCCGAGCAGCTGGACTACCTGGGGGCGCTGCGCGGCCTGGAGAAGGGCAGCTGGCGCTCGATCGCCGAGCGCCTGGAGTTCGACCCCACGGTCCGGATCCGCCGCCTGTCGCGGGGCAACAAGCAGAAGATCGGCGTCATCGCCGCGTTCATGGGCCGGGCGCCGCTGCTCGTCCTCGACGAGCCGACCAGCGGCCTCGACCCGCTGATGCAGCGCGAGTTCCTGGCGCTCGCCGCGGAGGCGCGCGCCGACGGCCGGACGATGTTCCTGTCCAGCCACAACCTGGTCGAGGTCGAACGGGCCTGCGACCGGGTCGCGATCATCCGCGACGGCCGGATCGTGGACGTCAGCTCCGTCGGCGAGCTGCTCGGCGCCCACTGGCGGTCGATCAACCTCGTGCTTGCGTCGCCGCCCGCGCCCGACGCGTTCAACCTGCCCAACGTCGAGGTGGCGGCCATGACCGGCCGCGAGGTCCACCTGATGGTCCGCGGCGACGTGAACCCGCTGCTGGAGCGGATCGCGGCGCACGACGTCCAGGACATCGCGATCACCACGCCCGACGTCGAGGACCTGTTCCTGCGCTACTACCGCGAGGACGACAGCGGCGCCACCCGGGCCAGCTTCGGCACCGGCGCGGCGGCCGGCAACCACGAGGAGGTGCGCTCGTGATCGCCTTCCGCCTCGAGCTCCGGCGCAGCCGCGGGCTCATCGTGTGGCTGGGCCTGACGCTGTTCGCGTACGGCGCCGTCATGGGCCTCATGCACCCGTTCATGCGCGAGAACGACGAGCTCATCCAGCAGTACATGGACGCCTTCCCGGAGGGGTTCATGGCCGCCTTCGGCATGAGCGGGATCCTGTCCGACCCGGGCGTGTTCTTCACGACCTACATCGCCAGCTGGCTGTGGCCGATCATCGCGGCGACCGCGGCGCTCCTCACGGGCACCCGGCTCGTCGCCGCCGACCTCGACCGCGGCTTCCTGGACCTCCCACTCGCGACGCGGATGTCCCGCGTCCGCTACCTCGCCGCCTCGATCTGGACCCAGGTCGTGGTCATGGCCGTGCTGGCGGTCGCGGCCGTCGTCGGGCTGTGGGGCTTCGGCCGGCTGGTCGGCGCCGAGTTCGACTTCGTGCGGTTCATGCTGGGCGGGGTGCTGTGCTTCGCGTTCGGGTGCGCGATCGCGGGTCCCGTCACGCTGCTGTCGGTGCTCACCCTCAGCCGCGGCACGACCTCCGCGATCGTGGCCGGCGTGCTGGTCGCGATGTACGCGATCTTCGTCGTGACCCAGATCGCCGAGGACTGGGCGTGGCTCGGCCCGCTCTCCGCGTGGAATCACTTCGGGACGACCGCCTTGATCGACCGCGGGGTGTTCCCGACCGGCGACGTGGCGCTGTTCGCGATCTTCGCCGTCGGCGGCTGGCTGGGGGCGCTGTGGGCGTTCCGGCGGCGGGACCTCGCCGCGTAGCCGGCGACGGGAGCGGTTCGGCAGGGGCCGAACGGCAGGGACCTGTCTGGCGCCCGACCCATGGGACTTCCGGCCTGTTGCCGGGGCCACGGGAGACCGGCACGATCGCCTCACATGTCTCGGGCGCCGCCCGATCCGCTGCCGTCCGACCCTGCGCCCCGGGCCGGCGGCGTGTCCCTCGGTGAGATCGGCCCGGCCGCGTGATCCGGTACCCGCCGGACCTCCACCAGCCGAGACCCATCTCGGCCGTGGCCGGCCGGAGGATACCGAAAGAGGGACCGATGGCACTCGTACGGGTGATTGCTGCGACTGCGCGCGCCGCCCGGCCACCCGACCGCCGCGCGCTCGCGGTCGGCTCGCTGACCGCCCTGCTGGTCGCCGGACTCGTCGTCCCGGCCGCGGCCCTCGGGGCACCGCCCAGCCCCGGGTTCGACTACGTGGACACCGCCGAGGACACCCCTGCCACGGGCAACGTCCTCGACAACGACACCGACCCCGACCTCGACCCCCTGACCGTGATCGGCTTCACGCCGCTCACGTCGGCCGGCACGCTCGACGTCGCCGCGAACGGCGACCTTACCTTCACGCCGGCGCCCGACTGGCACGGGTCCGTCAACACCACGTACACGGTGTCCGATGGTGCGGCCACCCACCTCGGCTACATCTTCGTGACCGTCACGCCCGTGAACGACGACCCGGTGGCCGTGGACGATGACGCCGCCGGCACCGAGGACACGGACCTCGTGATCGACGCTGCCACCCTGGCCGCGAACGACACCGACGTGGACGGCGACGACCTCGCGGTGTCCGCGGTCGGCGACGCGACCGGCGGCACGGTGGGACTCGCGGCGGGCAACGTCACGTTCACGCCGGCCGCGAACCTGTGCGGGACCGATGTCGGCAGCTTCGGCTACACGGTCGACGACGGCAACGGCGGCACCGACACCGGGGCCGTCACGGTGGACATCGGGTGCGTCAACGACGCGCCGGTCGCCGTGGACGACGTCGCGATGATCGACCAGGCATCCGCACCGGCCGATCACGACGTGCTCGCCAACGACACCGACCTCGAGGACGACACGCTGTCGCTGGTGTCGGCAGACGTCGCGCCGGCCGCGGGCTCGGCCTCGGTCGTGGGCGGCAAGGTCCGGTTCGCGCCGCTCGCCGCGTTCAAGGGCGAGGCCGTCGTGACCTACGTCGTGAGCGACGGCGACAAGACCGACAGCGGGACGCTGACCGTGACCGTCGGTCCGGACGAGACCGCGCCCGTCGCGGCCGTGCCGGGCATCGTGTTCGGTGCCGGGCGCGTCAACGAGACCGCGCCGCTGGCCATCAGCTGGTCCGCGACGGACTCGGGCGTTGGCGTCGCCTCGTACGAGGTCCAGGTGAGCGTCGCCGGCGCGGCGTTCTCCCCCGTCTACTCCGGCAGCGCCCGGACCGTGACCAGGCTCTACCCGCTGGGGAAGAGCCTGGTGTTCCGGGTCCGCGCCACCGACCTGGAGGACAACGTGTCCGACTGGGTGTCCGCACCTACCCGGACGATGGTCGTCTACCAGGCGCCCGGCTCCGCCTCGATCAAGTACAAGGGCACCTGGACGAACGTCAGCACGACGTCCGCGTCCGGCGATCGCTATCGCTTCACGCGGACGGTTGGCGGGCGGGCAAACCTCGGTTTCACCGGGCAAGCGGTCCTGTACGTCGCGCCGAAGACGAGCGCGGCCGGGCGGGTCAAGGTCATCGTGGACGGCGTGCTCATCACCCGGCCGACCCTCCGCAGCGCCACCACGGTCCCGGGCGTGATCATCGCCCGCAAGACCTGGACGACGTCCGGCTGGCACTCGATCAAGGTCATCAACGACTCCGCCGGGCGGCGGTTGAACCTGGACGTGTTCATCGTCCTCAGGTAGCGGCCCGCGGCCCGTTCACGGCGGCGTTGTCGCTCAGACGGCGCCGCCGCTCCATGTCCGGCGCCGTCGCTCTGTCGCCCCGTCCTCGGCGCCGCCGTGCGTCCCACGCACGGCACCCGCTGGTGACCCGCCGCCAGCCGCCAATCGCCGTCGGGAACTTTGAAGACGCGGACGTTGCGCACGCTCCTACCCTGTGAGCGCCGCACCCGCGGCGCCCCACCCGCGAGGACCCGTGCGAGACCTGGTCGAGCGTGCCGCCAGAGGCGAGGACGCCGCGTTCGCGGCGCTCGTCCGCGCCGTGTCGGATCGGCTGTTCGCGATCGCCTACCGGATCCTCCGCGACCAGTACCTGGCGGAGGACGCGTTGCAGCAGACGCTGGTCACGATCTGGAACCAGCTGCCGCGCCTCCGCGACCCGGACCGGTTCGACGCCTGGACCTACCGGCTGATCGTCCGCGCGAGCATGGCCGAGGCGCGCCGCGAGCGGAAGGGCGGCCCCAAGATCTCGCTCCTGCCCGGCGACGAGGACGCCTCCCCCGCCCCCGACCAGATCCGCGCCGTCGTGGACCGCGACCAGTTGGAGCGTGGCTTCCGGCGCCTCAGCCCGGAGCAGCGGGCGGTCCTCGTCCTCCAGCACTACGCGGGCCTGACGCTCGCCGAGATCGCGGACACGCTCGGCATCCCCGAGGGCACGGCCGCCTCGCGCATCCACTACGCGGGCCGGGCGCTCCGGGCCGCCCTCGAGGCCGACGCCCGCGGCATCGCGGCGAAGGAGCGGACCGCATGACCTCGACCAACGACCTCGACCGCGCCCTCGCCGCGTGGCTGTCCGAGGGCCCCGCCCGTTCCCCGGAGACCCCGATCGTGGCCGCCGTCGAGCACGCCCGCGTGAACCCTCGGCGCCGCGACCCGCTCGCCGCCCTCCGCCGGGATCCGATGGCGCCGCGCGGCCGCTCGATCCTGGGGCTGCGCCCGGCGCTGGTCCTCGCCGTCGTCGCCCTGCTCGCGGCCACGGTCGCGATCGGCGTCGTCGGGTCGCAGCTCGGCATCACGCCGATCACGCCGATCACGTCCCCGGGACCCAGTGTGCCCGCGTCGCCGAGCGCCTCGCCGGCCGCCTCCCCCACCCCAGCGCCGACGCCGATCACGGTCTCGATCATCGACGCCCTGGGCGGCGAGGTGACGGCCACGATCGAGGACGCGTCCGGGCTCCTGACCGGTGCCTCGTCCGAGCAGCCGTCCGACGGTGGCGTCGTCCCGGGCGACGAGCTCGCGATCACCAACGACGGGCCGAACCGCCTGCGGCTGGAGTGGACCGACCTCCCGTGCGGCGCGCAGTACCTCGTCACGATCGACGCCTCCGGGTCGGCGATCGCGGTCAGCCGCGAGGCGTGCGGCGGGGACCTGCTGCCCATGGACCGGATCCTGGTGCTCGAGTTCAGCGGCCCGATCGCTGCCGCCGACGTGGCCGGCACCGTGGACCTGCCGATCGCCGGGGAGTGACCGCCGGGGGCGGAGACCACGGCCCGGGGCGGTGAGCTACGTCGAACGTCGCGGGCGCGACGGGACGGGCGACGCACGCACCCCGGCCGAAGGTACGCAACTGGCCCAGGCGCCCGGTGACGGTTGAAGACCACGCCCCGGGACGCCCTCTTCCCTCGTGAAC
>CAYJOH010000055.1:0-1673 GCA_964371685.1 uncultured Anaerolineaceae bacterium | reverse complement strand
GGGGGGGGGGGGTTGGGGGGGGGGCCGCCCCCCCCCCCCCCCCCCCCCCCGCGGCGCCCGCCGCCCGGGGGGGGGGGCCCGCTTCACGTTCCTCAGCCGTCCGCCAGCCGCTCCACCACGGCCAGGATCTCGTCGCCGTACTGCTCGAGCTTCGTGGGGCCCATCCCCTTGACCCGGCGCAGCGCGGCGAGGGTCCGCGGCCTCGCCTCCGCGATCGCCGCCAGCGTCGCGTCGTGGGCAACGACGTATGGGGGCATCGCCGCCTCGCGGGCGCGCCCGGTCCGCCACTCGCGGAGGGCGAGGAACAGCGGATCATCGCCGGCACCGGCCGTCGGTGCCCGGACGACGGGCGGCGGTCCCGGGAGCTCGCGGATCCGCGTCGCGCGCGGCGGGCGCAGGTCCAGCAGGAACCGGCTGGGCTGGCGCCGGGTCTCGCGGCCGCGCGTTTCGCGCCGCTCCGCCCACGAGAGCGCGAGGTGCACCCGGGCGCGCGTGATGCCCACGTACAGGAGGCGGCGCTCCTCGGCGAGGGCCTCGTCGTCGTCGAGCGCCTGGCGGATCGGCAGGCTCCCCTCCTCGAGCGCCGGCAGGAACACCGCGTCCCATTCGAGCCCCTTCGCCCGGTGGTAGGTGAGCAGGTTGACGCCGTCGGCGGAGCCCTCGCGCTCGTGCGCGGCGCGCGACTCGAGCTCCGCGATCACCATCGCCGCATCGGCGCCGGCGTCCGAGCGCGCGACGCCGGTCACGATCGCGAGCAGCGTCTCGAGCGAGGCCTGCCGCTCGCGCGCCTCGTCGCCCTCGACGGCACCGATCCCGTCCTCCTCGAACCCCACGTCCTCGGCCCAGCGCGCCCGGACCGCCGCCGGCAGGGCGAACCCGCGCTCGGGCATCGGCGGTCGCCGTCGCAGGCTCGCGAGCGCCCCCTTCACCTCCGGCCGGTCGTAGAACCGCAGGCCGCGGACCTGGTAGGCGATGCCGGCCCGGGTCAGCGCCTCCTCGATCGGTGCCAGCTGCGCGTTCATCCGGACCAGCACCGCCACCTCCGAGGGCACGGTGCCATCGCGCAGCCGGGCGTGGATCGCGGCCGCGAGGGCGTCCAGCTCCGCCTCGGCGCTCGGGTGGCGGGTCACGCCGGGCTCCGGGCCGTCGCCGCGGGTGGCGGTGAGCCGCTTGGCGCGCCCGTCCGCCGCGATCAGCCGGTTGGCCAGGGTCAGCACCTGGGGCGTGGAGCGGTAGTTCCGGATCAGCGACACGACCCGGGCGCCAGGCCATCGATCGGCGAACGAGGTCAGGAACCCCGACGACGCCCCCGTGAACGTGTAGATCGTCTGGTCCTCGTCCCCCACCACGCACAGGTCCGTGCGGTCCCCCAGCCACAGCTCGAGCAGGCGCTGCTGGAGCGGGTTCGTGTCCTGGTACTCGTCCACGCTGAACCAGCGCTTCCGCGCGCGCACGACCGCCGCCGCCTGGGCATCGGTCTCGAGCAGCGACACGGTCTCGACCAGCAGGTCGTCGAAGTCGATCCGCCCCGCCCGCGCCTTGGCCCGCTCGTACCCGTCGAACGTGCGCACGAACAGGTCCACCGGCACGGGCGGCTCGCGGCCGGCGCCGGCCACGGCCAGCCGCTCGTAGTCGCGAGGGCGGATCCGGCGCGACTTCGCCCACTCGATCTC
>CAYJOH010000054.1:0-9733 GCA_964371685.1 uncultured Anaerolineaceae bacterium | reverse complement strand
TCCAGCAGCTCCGCGCCGGGGCCCGGCGGCGTGCCGCCCGGCGCGGCGGTGACTGGATCCGTGGGCCAGCCGCCGCCCTTGAGCCAGGGTTCGCTCTGGGCGTGGAGGCGGTCCGCGACGGCCAGCTGGCGGGCGATCGCGAGCCCCAGGGCGTCGCGGCTCGCGGCGGCCACCGGGATCTCCGCGACCAGCAGCGGGCGCTCGTCCTCGCCGATCGAGAACTTCACGAACGGCAGCTCGTCGTTCCAGCGCAGCAGCTGGCGGTACGACACGCGGAAGGTGTGGGCGATCGGCGGGGCGAAGTGGGCCCAGCAGATCAGCGCGAGCGACGGGTCGAGGATGAGGGTGACGCGGAGCGCGGCCCGACGGCGGCCGTCGAGGACGAGGTCCCACGACGTGACGCCCTCGCGGTCGGCGCGCTCGATCGGCGCAAGGCCCAGCTCTCGCAGCCAGGCCTCGACGTCGGCAGGGGCACACGCCGACGCCCGGGGGGCGATGGACATGGGGCGGAGTCTACCCGAGCCCGCCGAACTGCCCGGCGCGGGGAGGCCGGCGGGTGCCGGCGGGCGCCGGACGTTGATCGGGGTCGAGCGCGAACCGCTGCCTACTCCCCGCCGATCACGCTCACGCGGGCGGGTGGCAGGTCGGCGTCGGCATCGGCGTCGCGCCGGGTCGGGCGCGCCTTGTGGTCCACCGTGCCGCCGGCGCGGATCGTGCGCGTCGGGAAGTCCGCCGGACGCACCCGCTCGCCCACCTTGACGTTGCGGCCCAGCCTGGCGCCCCGTGGCACCACGGACTGCTTGCCGACCACCGTGATGCCGGTGTTGAGCCGGCCCGGCTCCTGCTTGTTGGGGGTGTCGAAGTCAGGCCCGTCGCCAACCAGCGCGCCCTGCCCGATGACGACCTCCTTGTCGAGGATCGCCCGGTCGACGACGGCGCCGGTCCGGATCACGGAGTCGAACATCACGATCGAGTCCCGGACCACCGCCCCCACGTCCACCCGCACGCCCGGCGAGAGCACGCTGTTGACCACCGTGCCGTTGATCACGCAGCCATGCGAGATCAGGCTCCGGTGGACCTGGGCGGTCGGACCCACCTTGGCCGGCGCCCGCTCCTCGGACCGGGTGTGGATCAGCCAGTCGCGGTCGTAGAGGTCCAGCTCCGGGTCGTCGTCGAGGAGGGCCATGTTCGCCTCCCAGAACGACTGGATCGTGCCCACGTCCTGCCAGTACCCGTCGAACCGGTACCCGAACACGCGGGCGCCGCCCGCGAGCATGGCCGGGATCACGTGCGACCCGAAGTCGATCCGATCGTCGGACAGCCAGCGCCGGAGGGCCCGCTTGGAGAACACGTACACGCCCATCGACGCGAGGTCGCTCTTGGGCTGCTTGGGCTTCTCCTGCCACTCCGTGACCCGGTCCTGGTCGTCGATGGCGAGGATCCCCATCCGGGTGGCCTCGACCAGCGGCACGCGGCGGACCGCGATGGTCACGTCCGCCCGCTTGCGCTTGTGGGCGGCGATGAACCGCGTGTAGTCCATCTTGTAGATGTGGTCGCCGGCGAGGATCAGGAGCGTGTCGCCCGCCTCGTTCTCGATCACGTTGAAGTTCTGGAGCACCGCGTCCGCCGTGCCCCGGTACCACTCGGCGACCCGCCCCCGGCGGATGTACGGCTGGAGCAGCTTGACCCCGCCCTTGGTCCGGTCCAGGTCCCACGGCCGGCCGAGGCCGATGTGGTCGTTGAGCGACCGCGGGTTGTACTGGGTGAGGACGAGGACGCTGTCGATGCCGGAGTTGACGCAGTTGGACAGCGTGAAGTCGATGATCCGGTACTTGCCGCCGAACGGGACCGCCGGCTTGGCGCGGATCGAGGACAGGATCGACAGGCGCTCGCCCTCGCCGCCCGCGAGGATGACTGCGATGACCGGCTTCACCAACGGTCGTCCCTCCGCGCTTGGGGTCTTCCCGGCACGATGCTACACCGCGGTCGTGAACGGATTCTGCGGGCCGCCTCGGCGGGGTACGGGCGTCAGGTGAACAGCCTGGGGTTCACGAAGTCCCCGTTGAGCTGGACCATCCAGTGCAGGTGGGCGCCGGTGGAATGGCCGGTGTTGCCCTCGTAGCCGATGACCTGGCCCTTGGCCACGACCTGCCCGGCGCGGACGGGGTAGCGGGCCTGCATGTGCGCGTACCAGGTCGTCAGGTTGGACGAGTGGGCGATGATCACGATCCAGGCCGGGTCCGCGCCGTCCGCGTAGTTCCAGCCGATGTACACGACACGGCCCGCGCCGGATGCCCGCACCGGCGTGCCGTAGGGCGCCACGATGTCGATCCCGTTGTGCCAGTGGGCGCAGCTGCCGTTGGGCGGCTCCCAGCTGAAGCCCGTGCACCCGAATGGCTGGGTGACCGTGCCGGGCATCGGCCAGCGGAGCGTCCCGCTGTACTGCGAGGGGATGTTGCCGCCGGCGAACTGGGCCGCGACGAGCTTGTCGATCTTCTTCTGGAGCCGCTTCTTCGCGGCTGCGGCCTCCGCCATCGCCCGGCGCAGCTTCGCCTCGTCGGCGGCCATCTTCGCGAACTGCGCCTTCTGGTCGGCGAGGACCGCCTTGACCGCCTTCTCCAGCTTGCGGAGCTTGGCCTGGGCCTTGCGCAGGTCGGCCATGCGGAGGTCCAGCTTCTGCTTCTGGACGGCCGTCTGCTGGCGGATCGTGTCCGTCTGGGCGCGGGTGGCGACCACGGTCTGGTGGAGCGAGAGCAGGGTCGCCCGGTCCTCGGCGATCTGGCGGGCGAGCTCGCGGTCCTGCTCGGCCGCATCGAGCTCCTCGCTCATCGCCACCAGCATGTCCGTGAACGACGCCCCGGACAGGAACGTCTCGAGCATCGACGTCCGCTCGGCGTCGTAGGCGCGCCGGATCCGCTCCGCGAGCTCCGCCTTGCGCAGGCCGAGCTCCTCCTTCTTGGCGACCTCCATGGCCTCGATCCGCTCGACCTGGAGGTCGAGGTCAGTCAGCTGGTAGACCAGGGTCTGGTAGATCGCCTTGACCTCGTTGATGTCGGTCGCGAGCGCGGCGACCCGCCTGCGGGTGGCCGACAGGTCCTCGGTGATGCCGTCGAGCTCGGTCTTCGTGCGGGCGATCTGGCCCTCGAGCCGGAACTGCGAGCCGTTGAGGCTGGCGATCAGCTGCTTCTGGTCCGCGATCTTCTTCGCCAGCGCCCGCTGCTGCCGCTGGGCGTCCGCGAGCTCGTCGCCGTGCACCGCGGACGGGGCGATGGCGGGCGCGGCGAACACGCCCAGGATGAAGGGGACGATCAGGAGGGCGGTGAACAGCCGGCGGCGGCCGCCGGACCTGGGGTAGTGCTGCGCGACGGTGTGACGGGTCAACGAGAAGGCGTCCTCATCTCGTGCGAGCGTTTCGTCTCGAGCGCGTAAGTGGTGAGCTTGACGGAGGCGCGATCGGTCTACGCCCGCCGGATACGGCGCGCCTCAGTGGGCACTCCCGAGACGACCACAGCCCGGCTATGACTCCCGGCAGTGTACCAGCGTGGGCAAACCGCCCGCCGTGGGCGCCGGAATCGAGTGGCCGCCGGGGCCTCGGGCGCCCGGCGGCCACTGGTCCTGACTGCCCCGCGGGGGCTCAGGGCACCGTGAACGAGAACAGGTACGGGTCCTGCATCGGCACGCTGTCCCCGGCGAGCTCGCTCTTGACCGAGAACACCGTCACGTCGTAGGACCCGGCACCGAGCGCGGCGGCCGGCGTCCAGGTGAGGACGCCGTCGCTCGTCTCGGCCACCGAGCCCGCCACCGGCGAGCCGCCGGAGGTGACGACGATCGACGTCGAGAAGTCCGCCAGCTGCGGCTGGACGTTCCGCTCGAAGGTGGCGATGACCCCGGAAGCGCCGCCCGTCGCCGAGACGACCAGCGGATCGCGCCAGTACTGGACGGCCTTGTGGTCGTCGGAGCCGGAGCCCCAGTCGGTCGCAGTGTCGTCGACCAGCTGGGTCCCGTCGGTGCCGTAGCTGATCGAGGTGTGGCGGTTCGCCGTGCTGGTGATCGAGCCCCACCACTCCACCATGTCCCACGTCCCGCGGGTGTACTTGTACTGGAGCGCGGTGCCGTCGAGGATCTGGAGGGTGACCTCCCAGATCCCGCCGCCCTGGTCCTCCATCGCCTGCTTGCCCGGGTTCCACGGGCCCAGCAACGCGATGTCACCGGGGATGAACACGGTGTCCCCGGCCGGGGTGGACGCCGGGACGCGGACGCGGAACGTCACGTCCACCAGCTTGGGCTCCGCGATCTGCGACACCTCGTTCGACGGCGCCGACTCGTTGAGCGACGGGTCGAGCGCGGTCACGCGGTAGCCGTAGGTCGTGCCGCTCGACACCGTCTCGTCCCGGTAGGACGGCGCGGCCGGGCTTACCGGCACGCTGGCCAGCAGCTCGAAGGCGCCGCCGTCCTCGCTGCGGTAGACGTTGTACTCGGCGACGTCCGGGTCGGACGGGCCGGTCCAGGCGATCTCGATGAACGAGGCCGCCCAGTCGGTCACCGCGAGGTCGGTCGGCGGGCCGGGCGGCGTGGTGTCGGCGCTGGGCAGGACCGTGAGCACGCCGGGCAGGTACGTCCCGGGATCGCCGGGGACGAAGCCGTCCTGGTCGCCGTAGGTCCAGCTGATGCCGTCGTCGGTGGAGAACCGGACGAGCAGGTCGAAGGTGCCCGCGACCGGCGGCCGGAGCGTGCCCTGGTACTCGTAGTTGTTGCCGCACGCGCAGCCGGCGTTGCGGGACATCGCCTTCCAGGTCGTCCAGCCGCCGGGGTCCGAGCCCTGCTCGCCGAACCCGACCTGGGCCACGATCGCCGAGGCCGGCGCGCCGGCGTCGGTCAGGCCCCCGACGTAGACCTGGCCGTAGATCGTCGGCGTCGTCTCGCCGCGGGTGATCTCGATCGTCTTGGGCCACTGGAGGATCGCCCAGCCGATCGGGAAGAACGGCGTGGCCGCCGCCTCGTTCGAGGCCGCGCCCTCGTTGCCCGCCGCGTCGAGCGAGCGGACGACGTAGAAGTAGCGCGTGCCGTTGTCGACCGCCGTGTCGGAGAACGACGTGGCGGCGGTGGTGCCGGCGAGCTCGTAGCCGCCGCCGGTGACCACGCTGCGGTACACGTTGTAGCCGGCCGCCCCGGCGGCGCCGGACCAGTCAAGGTCCACCTGGTCGCTGCCGGCCGTCGCCTCGAGCGACGCCGGCGCGGCGGGCCCGACCAGGTCCTGGCCGGGATCAGCCACCAGGACCAGCCCCGACAGGGCGGGCACGGTGACCACGAGCTCGCCACCGGCGGAGGTGGCGGACGGCCCGCCGGCCGGGTATCGCGTCCTGAACGCCACGCCGTCGCGGAGGTAGCCCGCGAGCGGGACGTGGACCTCCTGCGCGGCCCCCGACCGATTGAGCACGATCACGGCCGCGCTGGAACCGACCTTCCGGCCGTACGCGGCGACGTCGGTCGCGTCGTCCGCCAGCAGCGCCCGGAAGTCGCCGCCGGTGAGGGCCGGTACGTCGTCGCGGAGCGCGGCGAGCGCCCGGTAGTGGGCGAACATGGCCATGTCGGGCGAGCCGCCGAGGTCGGCCCACGGGTAGGTCCGGCGGTCGTCGGGATCGTCGTCGCCGGTCATCCCGACCTCGTCGCCGTAGTACACGGTCGGCGCGCCCGGGACGGTGAACTGGATCAGCGAGGCGAGGCGGACGCGCTGCTTGCCGGCCGCCACGTTGGCCGCGTCCTGCTCCTTGTCGGCGGGGGTCTCGGCGCCCGGCGTGAGCGTCCACAGGAGGCGCTCCGTGTCGTGGCTGTCGAGCAGGTTCATGAGCGAGTAGTAGGCGGCGTCGGCGTAGTCCTCGCGGACCGAGGACAGGCGGGCCAGGAACGCGGATGGCTCGATGGAGCTGCCGCTGTCGGCGAAGCCCTTGGGGTCGAAGGACTGCGGCGCCAGGAAGCCCAGCACGGCGTCCCGGAGCCGGTAGTTCATGGTCGTGTCGAGGCGGTCGCCGCGGATCATCCGGAGCAGGGTGCTGTCCTTCTGCCACGTCTCGGAGATCGTGAGCGTGTCCGGGTCGACGTCCTTGACGATCTCCCGGAACGACTCCCAGTAGCCGTTGGGGAAGGAGGCGTCGCCGGACACGTCGAGCCGCCAGCCGCTGGCGCCGGCCTCGATCCAGTGCTTCGAGATGCTGTCGTCGGAGGTCAGGAAGTACGCCTGGACCTCGGCCTGCGACTTGTCGAGGACGGGGATGCTGTCGAAGCCGAACCAGCTCTCGTAGCGCGCCGAGTTGGGGACGCCGGTGCTGCTCACGCACGGGCCGCCGCCCGGGGCCGTGTCGGTGAACACGAACCACTCGCGGTACGGCGAGCTGGCCGATTCGCAGGCGCCCGCCGTGGCGTAGTGGTGGTAGCGGTCGAACAGCGGGCTGTCGGACGACATGTGGTTGAACACGCCGTCGAGGATCACCCGGATCCCCCGCTTGGCCGCGTGCTTGATGAGGTTGTCGAAGTCCTTCTGGGTGCCGAAGTAGGGATCGACCTTCGTGTAGTCCTGGGTGTCGTACGAGTGGTTCGACCCGGCGTCGAAGATCGGGTTGAAGTAGATCGCCGTGACGCCCAGCGAGTCGAGGTAGGCGAGCTTCTGGTCGACGCCCCGCAGGTCGCCGCCCATGTAGTCGCGGCCACGCGGCTGCTCGCGGGCGCCGCTGTCGTCGAAGCGCGACGTGCACTGCGCGTCGGGCACCGCGTAGTTGCGGCAGTAGCCCTCGGGCAGCGTGTTCCAGTCGAGCTCCAGGACCGGATCGTCGTAGCGGATGTCGCCGGTCTCCGGGTCGTTGTTGGCCCGGCCGTTCCGGAACCGGTCCGGGAAGATCTGGTAGATGACCGCGTCCTTCGCCCATGCTGGAGCGGTGAAGCCCTCGTCGTACTGCGTGAGCGCCCAGCTCAGGTCCTCGGGGTCGTCGGTCGTGCGGCCGAGGCCGCCGTCGAGCGCGGCCGTGTTGTCGGCGTAGTAGTCCGTGTCGGTGCCGTCGGTGACGACGAACCGGTACCACAGGTTGTCCGCCTGGGCGGCGAGCCCGGCCGGCACCTTGGCCTGCCAGAAGTCGCAGCTGAACGGGAGCGACGGCTGCTGGCAGCCCACGTCTGACGCCACGCGCGTCATCGGCACCATGGTCGCGCCGCCGGTCCGGACGCTGAACACCCGGGCGCTCACGCCGGTGACGTCGTCGTGGAAGGTCCGGAACCGCAGCGTGACCCGCGTCCCCTCCTCCACCGCTCCGCCGGGCGTCCGGTACAGCGTGTCGCGTGAGTCGTGGCGGAGGCCGTCCCACAGGACGTTGTCGTCGTGGGCGGGTCCGTCCGGCGGCACGCTGTTGATGCTCAGGACGTGGCTCGCGCTGTCGTAGCTGAAGGTGGTCGTGGACCCGGGCGCCGGGACCGTGAACGGGATGTTCGCCCCGTTCGGCGCCCCGCCCGCGCCGTAGTTGAGGTCCCACGTCTCGTTGAGCGCGACCTTGCCCTCGTAGCTGCCGGCCGGGAGGACGGTCGTCTGGAACGCGTAGGTGCCGTCGCCGTCGGGATCCTGGAGCCAGCTTCGCAGGCAGTCCGGTGCCCAGTCGCCGGGGCAGCCGAGCGCGGCCTGGAAGTTGCCCGGCGCGACCGCGATCACGGCGTTCTTGCTGCTGGTGATCCAGTGGCTCTTGTGGTCGTAGTAGAACTTGACGCTCGTCCCGTCGCCGGTGAGCGCGATGTTGGGCCCGCCCTGCTGGGCGAAGCCGCCGTAGTCCTCGTCCCAGGTGCCGTTGAGGGCGACCTTGTACTCGAAGCTGCCGGCGGGGACGACGAAGCTGCCCTGCCACACGTCGTCCGCGGCGTCGTATGTCAGGTGGGTGGCGGCGCACGACGGGTCCCAGTCGCCGCCGCAGCCCAGCTCATCCTGGAGGCTGCCGACGATGGTGACCGTCGTCGGGTTCGCCGTGTGCGCGGCGAGCGCGCGGGGCGCCGCCAGCGGGGTGGCCGCGGCGAGGGGCAGGAGCGACGCGAGGTACAGGACCAGCGTCACGAGGAACAGCAGACGGCGGCGGATCGGACGGACCGATCGCAGCGTCGTGGCGAACACCAGGGCACCTCCGGGAACGAGCGAAGCCAGGCGTATGCACGGGCGCGCCGCCGGGACCGAGCGCAAGCGCAGGGCACTGGCAGGCGAACCGAGGCGATCGGTGGCCGCAAACGGGGTTCAGGGGATGCGTCGATCGGCGCGGGAGCTTCCCGCCCAGCGCCGCCGGTCCTCCGTCCCTAAACCGGTTTAGCGGGCCGTCGAATGGGAAGGATGCGACGTCACGCCGCGGAAGTCAACCTCCGGCGGCCGTCTTGCCGGGCGCCGCCGCCGAGCGGCTTGTCCGGGCGTGGTGCGCGTGTGCAACGGTTTCGTGCGGCCGTCTCGCCGCGCCCGGAAGGCCTCAGCGGACGACCAGGACCGCCCACATCGCGCCGTAGATCAGGAACGGCCCGAACGGGATGTAGGTCTTGAGCGTGATCCGCCGCGCGACCAGGAGCACCACGATCACGACGCCCGCCAGCAGCGCGCCGTACACGACCCCCGTGAACAGCCGCAGCGGCCCGGCGAGGATCCCCACCGACAGCAGCAGCTTGAGGTCGCCGATCCCGATCGCGCCGGCGCCGAACGGGACCGCGAGCACCCACAGCAGCGCCGGGATCCCGATGGCCGCCGCGAGGGTGATCGGCAGGTCGGCCACGGACACGAACGGGTTGACCCCCGCCAGGACGGTGAGCAGCGCGAGCGGGATCGCGGGCAGCGTGATGACGTCCGGCAGCAGGCGCTGGTCGAGGTCGGTCGCGAGCAGCAGCACCAGCGCCACCAGGCAGGCCCCGAACACCAGGGCCGGCACCGGCTCCGGGAACCGCAGCGTCACGGCGCCCAGCGCGACGGCACCCGTCGCCACCGCCACCACCGTCCGCCAATCGACCGGCCGGACGCTGCCGTCCTCGTGCTCCGGCCAGCGGGCGCCGATCCGGTCCGCGGCGAACCCCCAGGCCGCGCCGGCCACGGCCAGCAGGATCGCGAGTGGCGTGATCACGCGCGGAGTCTACGGGGCGCGTCGCCCCGGGCGCGGCGCGGGCCCGCAGGCGTGGTTCGCGCCGGCAGCGCCGCGGGCTCGGCGCGGCTCGATCCCAGTGCGCGGCCACTGCACGGCGTCTCGGCGGGGTGTGCATCCAGGCATACATTCGGACCGCCACGGCCGGCCGCCTGGCCGCGGGTGAGTGGATCTGTGCATGCCGCCGTACACCTCGGCCGGCCGGTCACCAGGAACAGGTCCGACATGTGCACGCGCCTTGACACCGCGCGCCGACGGGTGCGCGAGTGTCCGCCTGGATGCACACCGCGGGTGCCTGTGTCCGCCCGGATGCACATCCCGCGCCTACCCCGGGGTACGGACGCCGCGTAGGTACGCCGCGGACGCACGCGGCGGGACGGACCGCGGATGCCGCGTATGCACGCCGCGGGAGGGACCCCGCGGGACGACCGGCGCAGACCCTCAGCCGGCGCCCGCGAGCGCGAGCTCCACCAGCGTCGCGTGGGTGACCCCGTTGGCGCCGCGTGGGGCGAACGGGTAGGCCTTGCGGAAGTACGCGGTGCCGCCGATGTCGAGGTGGGCCCAGGGCACGGTCCGGAACTGCTCCAGGAACAGGC
>CAYJOH010000053.1:7652-9743 GCA_964371685.1 uncultured Anaerolineaceae bacterium | reverse complement strand
GACGGGGCCGCGCGCGCCTGACCGACGCCGGAATCGTAGACGCCGCCGGGGGCCCGGCGGCGTCGGATGGACTGCGGTGGGGCTGCCCTCAGTCAATGATGAACGCGATCTCGTCCTCGGCGCCGTCGAAGCTGCGGACGAGGAACGCGTAGTCGCCGGCCGCGGGGTCGTCGATCTCGAACCGCGAGTAGAGGTCCTTGACCGTGGCGTTGGGGCCGATCAGCTCGATCGACTGGCTCCGCCCGTCCTGGATCACGCCGACCGTGGTGCCGTCCGGCAGCCGCAGCGCGACGTTCTCGGCGGTGAAGGCGAACCCGCCCGCGAACCCGGAGTCGAAGGTCGCCGAGTAGGTCATGGTGAGGACCAGGGAGCCGTCCTCCATCTGTCCGTGCTTCCAGGGCGAGTCGGCGCGCAGCTCGCCGCCGTCGAGGTCGATCC
Source organism: uncultured Anaerolineaceae bacterium (assembly GCA_964371685.1). GTDB lineage: Bacteria > Chloroflexota > Limnocylindria > Limnocylindrales > CSP1-4 > CAIXZV01. Next base: position 9,305 of record CAYJOH010000053.1, on the reverse strand, counting down.
GGAGATCGCCCGCCTGACCGCCGCCGGAGGCCGTCACGGCGACCGGCTCGCGGGTCACGGCCTCGCCCGCCATCGCGGTGAGGGGCACGATGGCCTGCTGGTTGCCGGACCGGCCGAGCGTGAGCAGGGCATCGTCGAAGGTGAACGTGTCCTCGACATCGAACGCGAGCACGCCCTTGGCGGTCAGGCCGCCCGGGACGCTCGGAATGTCCATCGCCATCGCCTCGCGCGCGTTCTCGCCGGCCGAGGCCAGGTTGAGCGTGGCGTCGAGGCGCGCGTCCTCGTCGCCGGTGTTCTCGAATGCCGTCTCGATCGTCACGACGCCGCCGCGACCGGCAGTGATCTCCGCGTTCGCCGCGCCGAACGTGAGGTGGAACCCGGCGAACCATGCCTCGCGGTCCACCTGGACGGTCGTCGTGCCGGCGGTCGGCTGGGGGGCGGTCGTGGGCTCCGCGGGAGCGGCGCTCACGGGGTCCGCCGTCGGGGCGGTGGTCGTGGTGGCGCCGCTCGCCGTGCCGCCGCACGCCGCCAGGGCGAGCGACAGGACGCCGACCAGCGCGTGCCGGTCCAGGTTTCGGCCGATCCCGGCCGGTTGACGAATCCGCATTGCGGACCTCCTTGGTGTGCATGTCGGCGGGCGATCACGCCCGGGTCGAATGCAGGCAGTGTCCGAATGCGGATGTGGGCGGCCTTAAGGTGCGGTTCGGGGCGGACGCCGGACCACGGGTACACTCGCGGGCGTGCCCGCTCCCGGAACCCCAGGCCGTCCCGCCGAACGCGCCGCCGAACACGCTGCCGAACGCGCCGCCGAACGCGCTGCCGACCGTCCCACTGAACCCACGGACGACGGTTCCGCCGAACGCGCTGCCGAGGGTTCCGCCGCCCGTGTCGCCGCCCCGCCGACCCGGATCCGCCAGGGCGACCGCGACAAGGCGTACCGCCCGCTGGACCGCGTGACCCGGCGGGCCGCGTTCGAGGAGGGCCTCGCCGCGTACGCCCGGGGCGACTTCTTCGCCGCCCACGAGGCGCTCGAGCCCGCCTGGATGGGCACGGCGGACCTCGCCGAGCGTGCCCTGCACCAGGGCCTGATCAAGGTCGCGGCCGCCTATGTGCACGCCGTGCGCGGCAACCCGGCCGGCGTCATCAAGAACCTGGCGGGCGCGCGCCGCCACCTCGCGCTCGCCACCGGCGCCGGGGTCGACTGGGGCGTGGACGCCGCCGGGCTCCTCGCCGACGTGGACGCCCGTCTCGCCGACCCGGACCTCGCCATTGAGCCGCCCACGATCCGGAGGACCGCACCCGCATGAACCGCCCCCAGGGGATCCCCGCTGTCGATCCCCTCTACGCCGACATCCGGCGGCACGATCCCGTCCGCCCGGCCGTGATCCTGGACGTCCGCGAGCTCGACGAGTTCACCCGGACACGCATCGACGGCAGCCTGTTCATCCCGATGTCCCAGCTGGGCGCCCGTTTGTTCGAAGTCCCAAAGGACCGGCCGGTCCTCGTCATCTGCGCGTCGGGCAGCCGGTCCGTCAACGTGGTGGGCCACCTGCTGGCCTCCGGCTGGGCGGACGTCGCCAACGTCGCGGGCGGCATCTCCACGTGGGAGCGCATGGGCCTGCCGGTCACGCGCGGGCCCGTCCAGCCGGGCGA
>CAYJOH010000053.1:0-7552 GCA_964371685.1 uncultured Anaerolineaceae bacterium | reverse complement strand
GGGCCTCAGCCCCGGCGGCGCCGGATGCGCGCCGCCATCGCGCGGACCTGTGCCTTGTGGGCGTAGCCCCAGCCCACGAGCAGCAGCAGGACGAAGTTGACCGTCCCGACGCCCGCGGCGTTCAGGTAGCCGATCTGCTGGCCGATCTCGCCGTCCAGCTTGAGGGCCGGCACGACCGCACCCAGCAGGCCGAGCTGGAAGAACGGCTCCTGGGGTGCGAGGTTGGCGCGGGCAGCGCCACCGGTGAGCCCGGACGCCGTCTCGCCACCGACGATGAACGCGTATGAGCCGGCGGTGAACGCCGAGGCGCCCGCGATCCCGGCTCCGAGGTCGGTCTGGGCCAGGTGGTTCCACTGCGGGATCACGCCGTTGGCGTCGGGCGTGGCCCACCACGTCTCGGCGCGAGGGCCGGACCCGTCGTTGCCGCCCTGGGCGTAGATCGCGCCGTTCACGGTGAACGCGGCGAGGTCGGTCCGCGGCCCGGGCAGGTTCGTCCGGGCGGAGGCTCGCCACTGGGCGCTGATCACGTTCGGGTCATCGGCGGGCGCCGGATGCTCCGCGTCGCCGCCGACGAGGCCCTGCTGGACGGTCGCCACCGGCCCGGCGGCGTTGCTGCCGCCGACCACGAAGATGACATCGCCCACGTGGACGGCCACGCCGTCGACACTCTCCTCGAGCAGTGACGCTTGCGCGACCCACGCTCCAAGGGCACCGCTCGCGTTCTGCTGGCTCTTCCAGACGGTCTTGGTGGGACCGTTCGCGTCCGCGCCGCCCAGCACGACGATGCCGTCGGACACGGCCACCGCCGAGGCGCCGGCCCGGGGCTCGGGCAGCGCGATCGCCTCCTCGGCCGTCCACTCGCCCAGCGCGCCGTCGTTGGCGATCGTCAGGCTGTAGACGGTCTGGGTGGGGGCCCCCGCGGCATCCAGCCCGCCGATGACGTACAGCGTGCTGCCCACGACGACGGACGCGGCGTCCGCGCGCGGCTCGGGCAGCGCCGGGCCCGGGCTCCACGTGTCGAGGTTGCCGGTCTGCACGGCCTTGGACACGAACACGGTGTCGGTCGCGGCCGTGCCGTCGCTGCCGCCGACGTACAGGTACGTCTGGCCGAGCGCGGCCGCCACGCCGTTCGTGCGTGCGCCCGGTAGCTGGATCTCGGCCGGGGACGGGTGCCACGGGAGCGTGCCGCCGGCCGGCGCGGGGCACGGCAGCGTCTCGTTCTCGGGCGGGCAGAAGTTGACCGGCGTCCAGGCCAGCAGGCCGATGTCCACGGTCTTCTGGACCGTGAAGTAGTACGCGCGGTCCGGCAGGTAGCCGAGCAGCAGGATGATCAGGACGAACCAGAACAGGGCCTTGACCGTGGCCCAGATCCAGCCCTCCGCATCGAACAGGCCGAAGAACGCGCGGCGCCGCGGCGCCGCGCCGGCGTGCGGGACGGGAAGCGTCGTCTGGGCCATCGTCAGCCACCCACCGTGAGCGTGCCGGTCATGTTCGGATGGACCGTGCAGATGAAGGTGTAGCTGCCCGCCGGCAGCGCCGGCACGTCGTAGGTCCGGGTGTCGACCCCGTTGAAGATCTCGCCCTGGAACAGCGACTGGCCGTTCGCGTCCTTGATCTCGACGTTGTGTGGGATACCGGCGTCGTTGTTCGCGAACTCGATCTGAAATGCCGTGTCTGCCGGGGCGCTCAGCGAGTCCGTGTCGAACGTGATGTTCAGCGCCGAGATCCTGAGCACGGTCCCCGACGGAACCTCGGACGCAGGCGGCTCACCCGACGCGCCCGGCGAGGCGGGGGCACTGGTCGGCGAGCTGAACTCGTCCGACCAGCAGTCGGGGTACGGCGTGGCGCCGGCCTCGGGGCGGTATGCCGGGTCCACCCAGCCCTCGAAGGTGAGCTCCTCCTTCGTCACCGGGTCCACCATCGGCTCGAACAGCGCGGGGTCGAGGATCCGGTACTCCTCGCCCTTCTCCGCGCGGAGGTAGTTGATGAGGTCCTCGATCTGCTTGTAGTTGAGCGGCCCGGGCGGGTCCCCCGTGTTGGACCAGATCGGCATGATGCTGTCCGGGTTGCCGCACGCGTACCGTCCGCCGACCTCGAGGATGTTGCGCAGGTACTCGGGGCTCAGGTGGGCGAACAGCTTGTCCTGGCGGTTGAGCGTCGGGCCCTTGCCGCCCTCGCCGTCGACGCCGTGGCACTGCGCGCAGTTGGCCTGGTAGATGTTGTAGCCGCGCTCGATCGAGGTGACCTGCTGCGCCCGATCCTGCTGCGCGAGGCGCGACTCGGACAGCCCGCCCGGCAGCCCCAGCTCGTAGAAGTAGTAGCCGATCACGAACAGCGCCACGACCGTCACCGCCAGGAAGCCGACCCAGCGGGCGTTCGCCGACTGGCGCACGATCTTCGCGGCGCGCTCCGGCGTGAGATCGTTGCGCTGCGTCGACGGCGGCGCCGAGAAGCGCTCGGCCGGGACCGGCGTGGACGCCGCCGCGGCTGCGCGCGCGGGCAGGCGCTCCTCAGGCGGGCGTCCGGGCTGGTCGGTCATCGGTCTCCTCGGTGGGCGGGCGTGACGATCGCGGGCGGGGTCAGATGCACCCGGTGGGGGTGCGCGGCGGGATGATTCCCGGCTGGCCGACTGCGATGGGCAGCGGGCCGAGCGTGATCTTGCCGGTGTTGACGACGAGGGTGCCATCGGCCTCGACGCGGACACCGAAGCGGTCCATGCCGCGCGGCGCCGGGCCGTACTGCGGGCCGGCCGCCTTGATGCCCAGGCGGTCGTAGCGCGAGCCGTGGCAGGGGCATTCGAGCCAGAAGTTCTTCTCGCATGGGTTGGGCTTGCAGCCCAGGTGCGGGCAGCGCTGGTACATCGCGCGGACGTTGACCGCGGTGCCGTCGCCGGTCGCGTCCTCGCCCGGGATGAACCGCTGCTGGGAGGGGTCCACGAGCGCGATGAACGCCTTGGCCGTGGACACGTAGGCCGGGAACCCCTCCGCGATCGGCAGGGCGGAGTTGGCCGCCTTGAGGTCGTCGAGGGTGCCGATCGGGATCTCGCCGCCGAACTGGTTCTGGAGGTTCGGCCACAGGAAGCCGATCGACCCGGCCGTGACCTCGAGCAGCCACAGCCCCATGCCCGCCGCCAGCGAGCCGCGGAGGAGCTCGCGCCGCGAGATGCCCTGGACCTGCTCGTGGCGGAGGGCCTTGATGGCCTCCTTGGTCAGGGCCTGGGGCTTGTCGACGGGCTCGACCTGGTAGTTGCTCATGCGCGCGGTTTCCTTCCGATCAGAGGGCGAAGTGAAGGCCCGGCGTCCCGATCGAGAAGAACTCGAGGTACGGGATGACGAACGAGTAGCCGGGACCCCGGAAGAAGATCCCGACGAAGGTCACGAACAGGCCCAGGATGCAGAACAGCGAGAACAGCACGACGGCCGTCTTGCGGTCCGACGGCCGCGTGGCGAGCAGGTTGCCGCGGTCCACGTACGGGATCAGCGCGGCCCCCACCAGCACGAACGTCGGGACGAGCACGCCCGCGACCGTGGGGTGGAAGTAGGCGAGCAGCTCCTGGAGCCCGAGGAAGTACCACGGCGCCTTGGCCACGGCGGGCGTGACGTTGCCGTTGGCCAGCTCCTCGAGTGGTGCGTTCACGAACAGGCCCATGAGCAGCAGGAAGATGCTCATGATGGCGGCGGCCAGGAACTCGATGCTCAGCAGGTGCGGCCAGGTCATGACCGTGTCGTCGGGTTCCTTCTGGACCCTGACGACGGCGTCCTGCTTGACGAGCGCCAGCAGCCGGTACGGCCGCGCGCTCATCGGCACCCGCTGCTTGTCGATCTCCGTCCTTCTCGCAGGGTCGACGGGAAGGACGACGCGGGTCTCGCTCGGCTTCTTCGTCTCGGTCATCGGGCGCGGACCTCAGAGCGGGCCACTGATGCCACCGTCCTTCCTGATCCTCCAGAAGTGGACGGCGAGGAAGATGGCCGCAACGAGCGGGAACACCATGATGTGCAGCACGTAGAACCGCAGCAGCGTGTTCTGGCCCACCTCGATGCCGCCCAGCAGCAGCAGCTTGGACGGGGTGTTGAACAGCGGCGCGTAGCCGGCCATGTTGGTGCCGATCGTGATCGCCCAGTACGCGATCTGGTCCCAGGGCAGCAGGTAGCCGGTGAAGCTGAGCATGATCGTCAGGAACAGCAGCACCACGCCCACGACCCAGTTGAACTCGCGGGGCGGCTTGTAGGCGCCGTGGTAGAAGACCCGCATCATGTGCAGGAACACGAAGAACACCATCAGGTGGGCGGCCCACCGGTGGATGTTGCGGGTCAGGAGCCCGAACGCGACCCGGCTCTGGATGTCGAGGATGTTGCTGTACGCCTGCGTCTCGGACGGGATGTAGAAGAACATCAGGTACACGCCCGTGACCGTGAGCACGAGGAACAGGAAGAACGACAGGCCGCCCAGGCAGAACGTGTAGGCGAACTTCACCGCGTGCTGGCGGACGCGCACCGGGTGGAGGTGCAGGAACACGTTGTTCATCACCGCGTACGCCCGCGACCGCTCGTCGTCGGGGTACGGGTTGCGGAAGATCGATCGCCAGACCGGGCTGCGCCGGATGCTCTGATCGACCCGCTCGAGGAAGCTCACCGGGGTCCTCCTGCCACGCCGGCCGTCCCGGCGAGTTGGGCATCACGGTACGACTCCTTGTAGAGCCGTCCGTCGCTCGAGATCTCCTGGAGCTCGAAGCGCTCCATGGTGATGGCGTCGAAGGGGCACCGCTTGACGCACAGCGCGCAGCGGATGCAGCGCTCCTCGTCGAGGACCATGGCCGCCCCCTGCGACCAGCCGTAGGCCTCCTCGATCTCGGGCAGCAGCCCTTCGGTCTTGAGCTGGTTCACGTCCACCATGTGGATCACCCCCTCCGGGCAGACGTCGGCGCAGGCGCCGCACAGCACGCACCGGAACGGGTCGAACCAGATGTTGTAGTTGCACATCAGGCAGCGGGTGGACTCGGCCACCGCCGCCGTGCCGTCGTAGCCCAGCTCCACCGGGGTCGTGAAGTTGACCGCCGGATCGGTGGACGGCATGCGGGCCGCCAGCTCCGCCATCGGGATGTGCTGGCGCGGGAGCACGTCGTAGAGCTCCGGCATGTCGTGACGCCAGGAGCTGGTGATCTTGACGTTCGGCGTGACCGTGACGTCGGTCCGGCCGGCGAGATAGCGGTCGAGCGCGTAGGCGGCCTTCTTGCCGTGCCCCGCCGACTCGATCAGGGTCGTGGGGCCGGTGACGAAGTCCCCGCACGCGAACACGCCGCGCACGTTCGTCGCGTAGGTCGCGGGGTCCACCTTGATCCGGCCCCGGTTGACCTCGAAGTTGGCCTCCACCGGCAGGAACGAGAGGTCCGCCGCCTGCGACACCGCGGGGATCACGGTGTCCGCCGGGACGACGAACTCGGAGCCGGGGATGGGGATCGGCGACCGGCGGCCCGAGGCGTCCGGCTCGCCCAGCTTGTTGCGGATGAACCGCACGCCGGTGACCCTGCCGTCCTCGCCGATGACCTCCATCGGGCTGACGAGGAACTCGAGGTTGACGCCCTCGCGCTCGGTCTCGCCCAGCTCCTCCTCGTCGACGACCAGCTCGGACCGCGTCCGGCGGTAGGCGATCGTGACGTTCTCGGCGCCGTGGCGGAGGCTGGTCCGGGAGCAGTCCATGGCCGTGTAGCCGCCGCCGATGACGACGACGTTGCGGCCCACCGTGAGCGCCTGGCCGAGGTTCGCCTTCTTCATGAAGTCGATGCCGTACTGGACACCTTCGAGGTCCGCGCCCGGGACGTCGAGGTAGACCGGGTTCATCGCGCCCGCCGTGATCGCGATCGCGTCGAAGTCGCGCTGCAGGTCCGCGAACGGGATGTCGATGCCGATGGTGGTGTCGAACACGAACCGCACGCCCAGCCGCTCGACGAGGCGGACGTCCATCTCGATCGCCTCGCGCGGCAGGCGGAAGGCCGGCACGCCGACGAGCATCGTGCCGCCGCCGAACGGGAGGCTGTCGAACACCGTCACCTGGTAGCCGCGGACCGCCAGCTCGCGGGCCACGGCGAGGCCGGCCGGGCCGGCGCCGATCACCGCGACGCGCTCCTCGCGGGGCGTGATCTGGGGCATGACGTCCGGGATGCCCGAGGCCTCGTGCCACTCCACGAGGAACCGCTTCATGGCGCGGATGGCGAGCGGGCGGTCGATGTCCCCGCGGCGGCACGCGCGCTCACACGGCGCCGAGCACACGTAGGAGCACATCGCCGCAACGGGGTTGGGCTCCCGGGCGAGGATGTAGCCCTCCTCGAACCGGCCTTCGGCGGCGAGGTTGAGGTACCCCCGGCAGTTGGTGCCGACGGGACAGGCCTCCTGGCACTCGATGTTGCACTGGAGCCAGGACGCGTCCACGGGCTGGACGAGGAACTCCTGGGTCTGATCGAGGGTCACGAAGGGGACGTGCCTTTCCTGAGGGAGCTCGGCAGGCGGCGAGAAGCACCGGCGGGGGAACGCCGCCGACGGCTGGGATGCTACCAAGCCCGAGGGCGTGCTGCACGCGGAGATGTGCCGGATGGCCCCCGGAGCCGGGCCGACAGGCCGGCCGGCGGGCCGGCACGCCCGCGCTCGCGCGGCCGCGTCCCACGCTCCGCGACACCGGGGTTCGGGCCTCGGGTTGACTGCCGTTGGGGGCGCAGCTACGCTGAGGCGGTTCGGCAGGCCGGTACCGGCCCGTCAAGGAGGCATGTGAGCCCGTCCGAGATCGCCTTCCTGGCCCTGGGCATCATCCTCGGCGCGGCCATCGGCGCCGCCATCGTCGAGGCCGTCCGTGCCCGGCCCGCCCCTCGCCGGGAGGTGCGAATCACCGTCTCGCCGAACTCGATCACGCCCCGCCGGCCACTGACGCTGGCGTCCGCGGACCCCGATGCCGGCCGGTCGACCATCCCCGGCTCGCCCGACGACGACGGCTGGCTGGAGCGTCGCCTGGCCGGCGAGCCGACCCCGCCCCCGAATCGCACGCGCGTTCCATCGGGTCCGGTGACGGTCCCGGCGGGCGCGATCGCCGTGCCGGTCGAGTCGCCGGTCCCCGCACCCGGGCGAGGACAGGCCGGGGGGACGGGTCGCGCGCTACCGGGCCCGGGTCGCGGGCCGGACGCCGCGACGGCCTCGCTGGCCGCCGCGACCGCGGTCGCGATCCTCGAGCGCCCGGGCAGGCCCGCCCACGTGCCGGGGCAGCCCGCTCCCGCACCCGCCGCGCCCCCGTCGCGGCTCGACATCGGTCTGGTGCGACCCGACGTTGCAGTCCGGGCAAGACCGCCTGCCCCGGATGCCCGCGTCGTGCTCCCGCCGACGGCGGTCGCGATCCGGGTGGACCGGCCCCTTGCCACGGCGGACGCCCGGCCCCGGGCCACATCGGACGACCCGCTCCGCGCCCCGGTGGACGCCCCGCCCCCGGCCGGCTCGGGCGGGGATGACGCGGCACCGTCGGGGGCCGCGTCCGTCGAGGGCACGCGCGCGTGCGAGGCCGAGGAGCGCATCGT
>CAYJOH010000052.1:0-9754 GCA_964371685.1 uncultured Anaerolineaceae bacterium | reverse complement strand
CGCTCGACCATCAGGACCCCGGGCGACAGCTCGCGGGCCTCGGGATCCACGCCGGCGTTGTAGTACAGGAGCGCGTCCGGGGTCTCGAACGAGATCCCCGCGGCGATCCGCGTGCCGCCAACGGCGAGGAACGCGAGCCGGAGCGAGCCGTCCGCCCCGAACAGCTCGAACAGCCGGCGGAAGAACACCCGGCTCTGCGCGCCGCCCGGCGTGTCCGGGAACAGGCCGTCCACGCCCCAGCGCCGCTGGTGGAGGTCGATGAACTCGGGCAGCTCGGCGAGCGGGTCCGCCGCGTCGGCCAGGGTCAGCTCGCCGACGGCCTCGGCCCGGCGGACCTTGCGCCGGATCTCGTGGCGCTCCTTCTTGCCCAGCCTGGCCAGGTAGTCGTCGATCGAGGCTCCCGCCGGCAGCGTCGCGACCGGGCACACGTCCTCGCGCTCCATGTTGAGCGTCCAGCCCTCGTCGATCTCGCGGCGACGGAAGGCGTCGGCCAGGGCCTCCACGGCCGGGTCGTCGCAGCGCAGGCGCCGGAGGTCCACCGCGTCCCAGGGCGCGGGATGCCCCGGGTCGCCGCCGTGGGCCAGGTAGTCCGCGAGCGCCTCGGCGACCGCCGGCAGGCTCGCGGGGGCGGCGAGCAGCGTCGCGTAGTCCGCGTGGTAGGAGGCGCCGAAGAACACGGCCTTGGCGTCCGCCGGCACCGGCGTCAGCGGCGAGCCCTCGGCGTGGCGCATCTTCGTCCGCAGCTCGATGTCGCCGGGCTCCACCTCGTGACGGTGCATGAGCGGGACGACCGCCACGGGCGGGGCGCCGTCCGGGCCATCGGCGGGAACGAGGACGACGGTCTCCTCGTGGGCGTTGTCGCCGTACGCGTCCCACCACGCGCGATGGAAGGCCCAGCGCGAGAAGGGCGTCGCGGACGGCGTGGCCGCGACGAGGGCGTCCCAGGCGGCCGGCTCGATGGTGTCGAAGGCGCGGCGAACGGCCCGCAGGCTGCGGGGCCCGACCGTCGGGGACGGCGCGTCACCGACGGCCGGCGGACAGGGGGGTTCGCCGGTCAGCATCGAGGGGGACACGACCGCGAGCATAGCACCGCGCGACGAAACAGTTGCGGGCGCAATGACCAACGCCGTGATTCGGAGCATCGCTTGTTGCCGCGGGTGCGGTGCAGCGCAACCGCCCTGCGCCGTGACGAGGCGTCGGCCCGGGTTGCGAGCGAGAATCCGAGGTGGCCGTGCCAGACACGGGGGCCGTCGTTGACGCGGCTTCTACCATCAAGCCCGCTGCCTTGCACGGCAACGAGGGTCAGCTGGTTGCTTACTGGTAGTCCGTCGTCATTGCTCCAGCGTCATAGTGTTCGACTCCTCCTGGTCGGCGTCACAGCGATCGTGCTGATCTCGGCCGCGGCACAGGTCGGTTACGCGCTGACGCATGCCGCGGAGCTACCGCACCCCCTCGGTGGTGACTTCCTCGACTATCGCGCCGCCGCTGCGCGTTGGCTCGCAGACGGGACGTTCTACCAACCGTGGCAGCTTGAGGGTCGCTACGAGATCCGACCGGGGGCGATTCTCTATCCGTCCGCGCTGTTGATCCTGCTCGTGCCGTTCACTGTGTTGCCCGGCTTCCTCTGGTGGCTAGTCCCCATCGCGACGCTGCTTGGCGTCGTTGCCTGGCATCGTCCGCCGAACTGGTCATGGCCGCTCCTCGCCCTGCCCCTCAACTACGAGTTCACGACGTGGACTCTCATCTATGGGACGCCGACGCTTTGGATTGCCGCTGCTGTGGCGCTCGGGACGCTGCGGCCTCCGCTCACAGCGCTGGCGCTCGTGAAGCCTTCGGTGTTTCCAGTCGCACTCATCGGTTCCAACGATCGACGATGGTGGCTCATCGCTGCTGGGCTGGTCCTCGCCAGCCTGCCAATGGCGCGCGACTACGTCCGGGCACTCACCAACAGCAACGGTGATCTCCTGTACTCCCTGCACGACATGCCGCTGCTCCTCGTTCCGATCGCAGCCTCGGCCGTATCGACGCGGCGCCCGGGCGCTGTGATCGGCTGGGTTCGGTCAACGAGGCCGAAGCGCGTCTACATCGAGCCCTGAACAGGCGACCTAACGACGCGGCGTCCGGCCGAGAGATTCCGGGACCGTCAGTGTCAGCGCGTGAGCTCGCGCAGTCCCCCGAACGTCAGCTGCGGCGCATCCGGCTCAGCCAGGCGGCGAAGGAAGAAGTACTCGGGCAGCGGCCGGTCATCCGTCACCAGGGGGCCATCGCCCACGGCCGTCCGGAGCGCGTCACCGGACGCCCAGCTCAGGCCCCCGAACTCCGCGACCCAGTCCTCCGCGCTGCGGCCGCGGGCATCGGGCGCGTCCGAGACGTCCTCCATGACGCCGGGGCGCGCGAGCACCTCACGCATCACCGCCGGGTCGAGGTCCACCGGGCCGTCAGAGCCCAGCATGTAGAACCCGTAGCCGCCCGGGCCCGCGAGCACGTGGACGTTGGGGAACACCGCGAGGAACGTGCGGACGTGGGCCAGGAACTCGTCCAGCGACTGGCCGTAGGGGACCCACTGCATCATCACGCCGTTCGGCGTCAGCCGCGCCTTCGACGCCCGGTAGAACTCCAGTGACGAGATGACCGACACCCCGGAGCTCTCGATCGGGGGCGGCGGGTCCACCACGACGAAGTCGTACGTCTCCTGGGTCAGCTCCACGAAGTTCCGGCCATCGGTCACGAACACCTCGCCGGCGGGGTCCGCGAGCACCTCCGGGGCATCGTCGTAGAACCACCGGAACATGTCGATGACGCTCGGCACGAGCTCCACGACGTCCGTCCGGACCCCGGCAGCCAGCGACGTGCGGTACGTGGTGCCCATGCCGAAGGCGATGACGAGGCCGCGATCCGCATCCGGCCGCAGCATCACCGGCAGCAGCGGCATGAACTTGGTGTCCACGGTGAGGATCGTCATCGAGGTCCCGCCGACCCACAGCTGGGAGTACCCCGACAGCGTCCCGGCCTGGACCGCCGCGATCTCGTCCTCGGCGGCCTCGAAGACCTCGCCGCCGCGCTCCTCGATGAACTGGGTGGTCGGGTTGCGAAACGCGGTCCCGCCGGCGAGCGCCGCGATGACCAGGACCAGGGCCGCGGCGCCGATCGCCCCACCGGTGGCGCGCACGGCCGGCGAGATCCCGCGCGCGCCCGCGCACAGGGCCGCGCCCAGCCCGGCGTTCACCAGCGCGAGCCCGGCCAGTGTCGCCGGCGAGCCGATCAGTGGGATCACCACGAACGGCAGCGCGAACGTCGCCACGATCGCGCCCAGGGTGTTGACGGACAGCAGGAGCCCGGTCTCGGAACCCTCCGTCCCGGATTCGTCACGCATCAGCGCCGACGAGGCCGGGAAGGTGATCCCGAGGGCGATCGTGGGTGGCAGCACCACCAGCGCGGTCGACAGCGCGAAGTCGCGGAACCAGGTGCCGCTCTGGAAGGGCGACGCGGGCTGCGCCAGCACCAGCGAACCGACCGCGACCAGCAGGGCCGTGATGACCTGGGCGACGCCGATGACGAGCAGCGGGGAGCGGAGGCGCGGCCGCATCGACCCGAACAGCATCGCCCCGAGGGCGATCCCGATCAGGAACAGCGTCAGGATGATCGTGAACACGTACGTGGAGCTGCCGGTGCCGGCGGACAGGAGGCGGTTCCACACGACCTGGTAGCCCAGCGAGGTGAGGCCGGACACGAAGGCGAGGACCAGGGCCAGCTGGCGTCGGCGGCGGGCCGCCTCCACCGGGAACCTCGTGGTGTCCCATGACTCCCGGATGGGTTCCGGGTGGGACCGCCCGGGCTGCAGGGGCGCCACCCGCCGGTCGAGGAGGATCGCGATCCCGCCCGCGGTCCCGGAGCACGCCGCCCCGACGACGAGCGCTCCCGTGAGGCCGAACACCTCGATCAGCACGAAGCCCGCGATGAACGTGCCGACGATCGCCCCGGTCGTGTTGGCCGCGTAGAGCCGGGTGAAGGCTCCGGCCAGCCCCGACCCGGCGCTCGTGAGGTAGCGGGTCAGCGTGGGCAGGGTGGCTCCCATGAGGACCGTGGCCGGCGCCAGCGCCAGGACGGCCAGGACGAAGCGGACGAGCGCCAGGGCGACCGGCGAGTCGACCAGGCCCGGGTAGGCGCCGCGGTACAGCTCGGCCAGCAGCCGGAAGCTGACCGGCGTGAGCAGCACGACGACCACCAGCACCAGCTCCAGCAGGCCGTACATCCGCAGCGGCCGTCGCACGCGGTCCGCCAGCCGCCCGCCCACCACGCCACCGATCGCGAGGCCGCCGAAGAAGCCCGTGAGGATCGTGGACACGGCCTGGCTGGTGTTGCCGAACACGAGCACCAGCTGGCGAGCCCAGATGACCTCGTAGATCAGTCCGGCCGCCCCCGACAGGACGAACAGGAGCGGCAGGAGCGCGATGATCACGGCGCGGAGCCTCCACGATGCGGGTCGAGGTTCGGGACGCTGCCCCAGCGCGGCTCGCGGAGGCGGATGACGGCCAGCAGGATGACCCAGGAGTTGATCCAGATCACCGGCAGCGCGAGCCAGCCGGCGACCGGGAGCACCCACGCCCGGTTGGTCCGGGCGCCGAACACGACGAGCGCGGCGGCGAGGGCCAGGCGCGGCAGCAGCAGCTCCGTCCGGCCGGGCGAGGCGAGCAGGAACGCGATCCAGTCCGCCCACGCGGTGGGCGAGAGCAGGTAGGACACGGCGACGATGGCGAGCGTGGACCCGGCAGCGACCGCGACGGCGCGCCACTGCGCCCGGGCGAGCAGCCACAGCCCACCCACCGCCGGGGTGATCTTGGTGAGCAGCGGGAGTGCCCAGGCGACCGGTGCCCGGAGCGCGACCACGAACGCCGCCGCCAGGAAGTAGTGGACGTTGCCCACGAACAGCTCGTAGGTGATCGGCAGGATCAGCATCGGGATCGCCCACGGCCACGGCCGGACCAGCCACACCAGGATCGCGAACGACGCCAAGGTCCAGAGCGCGAAGAACGCCTCGAACGGGAGCAGCGAGAACGGCGCCATCAGCTGGGCGAACGCCGGCGAGTACAGGTACGTGGAGTACTCGCCCACGCCGGAGTCCAGGTATGGGTGCGCGAGGTCGATGCCCCAGTACGCCTTGGCGTCGATGCCCGCGAACTCCCAGGGATGGATCCCCTGGACCACGAAGTACACGAACGCGCGCGCCAGCCCCACCACGATCAGCGCGTCCCGCAGCGGACGGCGGAGGCGGGCGAGCACGGCGGCCACGTCCGCGCGGCTCGCGCTGAGCCCGGTCGCCGTCATCGAGGCGCCCCGGTCACAGGTTGTACGCCCAGTACACGCCGCCGAGGCCGATCAGCACGCCCCAGCCGATCAGCGCCCAGCCCCACCAGGCGAGCGGCCCGCGACGGACGATGCCCAGCGCCACCAGCGCCCACACGAACGGGACCGAGTCCAGGAAGTAGCGATAGCCGTACTGGAGCCAGCCGCCGCCGTAGTACAGCAGGGTGGGGACCAGCACCAGCGCCGCTGCGAACGCCAGCAGCCAGGACCGCCGGTCCGCCCACGGCGCGCGGGCCGCCAGCAGCAGCCCCGGGCTGGTGAGGAGCACCGACATTCCCAGGCCGTCCGGCCGGAAGTACGGGAAGTCGCGGCCCAGCGTGGGCAGCTTGAGGAACAGGTAGTCGAGGTTCATCGGCACGTGGACCAGCGAGAACAGCCCGCGCGCCCGCTGGTTGGCCAGCCACTCCGGGAGCGTCGCCAGCATGTACCCGGATTCCCACGGGGTGTCGAAGCGCGCGACGTTGTACCACAGGAAGAACGCCAGCGCGGGCACGAGGCCGATGCCCAGCAGCACCCACGGCCGCCACGGCAGCGCCGCCACCCGTTCTGCGAGCGCGCGTCCGCGACCCGCGACCGCGTCCCAGTCGCTCACCAGCCACAGCGCCACCGCCGGCGCCGCGAACGCGACCGGCGCCCGGGTCAGGAAGCCCGCCCCCACCAGCAGCCCCAGCAGCAGCGCGCGCCGCCGCCCGAACAGCTCGGCGATCAGCAGCAGCGACAGGATCGTCGCCACCAGGTGGCCCGTGTGCCACACGCCGCCCCGGGTCGTCACCCACCAGACCTGGGTCGAGAACCCGAGCAGCACGACCAGCGCCAGGCGGTCGACCGTCCGCCGGACGCCGAGCCGCCCGGCCACCCACCAGGCCAGTCCCGCGACGGCGGCGGCGAGGGCGGCGTTGATGCCGGGCTCCAGCTGGTCCGCGGTCGCCGGCCCCACCAGCGCCACGATCGGCGCCAGGACGATGGCCGGGAACGGCGCGAACGGGACGTAGATCCGGTTGTCCGGCCCGTAGATCACGTCGAACGGGCCGAGCACGACCTCGATCCAGGTCCGGCCGTGGAGGAACGCGTCCGCGAGGTAGAACAGGTCGCCCCGGGTGGCGTCGTACAGCCGGTTGCTCAGCCAGTAGACGAGGAAGGCGGCGACGAACACCCCGAGCCCGATGAGCAGCCCCCGGTAGCGCAGCGGCTCGGTCACGCGACCGCCTGCCCGGCAGGCCCGGCCTCGCCCGGCGTCGGCGTCTTGGGCGTCTTCGGCGTCCGCTCGAGGCTCCAGCCGCGTGACGTCATCCAGCGCCCGATCGCCTCGCGCACGAACGGCAGGCAGCCCACGAGCATCGACAGGCTGATCGGGTAGAACACCGGCAGGGCCAGCGTCGCGGCCGCGGGCACCGTCCAGCGCCAGCCGAGGAACGAGCCCACGGTCACCAGCGCGATCGCGAACGGCAGCCGCTGCCACAGCGACAGGTAGTAGGGCTCGACCGCCGGGGCCGCCCCGCTGGTGATGAGCGCGAGGTAGCCCGGCCACTGGTCCGCCCAGAACAGGAACGAGAGCGCGGCGATCGCCGCGGTCGCGCCCAGGGCGATGGCCAGCTGTCGCCACTGCCGCCGGATGACGAACCACAGGAGGCCCACCCCCGGCGACACCTTGGTCAGGAGCACGAACGCCCAGGCCGCCGGGTAGCGGAACCCGAGCACGATCGCGAGCGCCAGCAGGATCTGGATGTTGCCGGCGTTGATCTCCGAGCCGACCGGAACCGTGAGCAGGACGAACAGCGTGAACGGGCCGGCCAGGTACACGAGCGCGGCCAGCAGGACCGCCCGCCAGATCGCGGCGAACACCTCGAACGGGAGGAGCCGCCCCCAGCCCACCAGGAACTCGAACGCCGGCGAGTAGTTGTAGCCGTTGTTCTCGGCCAGCTCGGGGTGCGGGTACAGGTTGTGGGGATCGGAGCGCCAGTACCACGAGACGTCGTCCGGGCGCCCGCCGTTGAACGTGTAGAACAGCCAGAACGCCACCGCGAACACGATCCCGGCGACCCACAGGCCGTCGCGCGCGAGACGGAGGTAATTCACGGTTGGGGCTCCCCGGCTTGCGCGGCCGGCCGGCGGCGGCCGGCCCAGATGACGATCGGCAGCAGCATCGTCGGCACCTGCCCGAGGTTATACAGCAGCCCCAGCGGGTGGCGGGCGTTGAGCAGCACCTGCACGTAGTCCAGCCACATGTCCAGGAACGGGACGCCGGCCAGCACGAGCACCGCCAGCGCCACCCACCACGACCGCTTCCAGGCCCCGAACAGGGCGAACGGCAGCAGCGTGGGCTTGAGGAACACCAGCACGGACGGCCAGTGCCAGACCGTGCCCAGCGCCAGCGCCCCGACCATCAGCATCACCGGGTTGCCCGCGACCAGGGTCACCAGCGTGCCCGGGAACCACAGGCACATCGCGATCCCGGGCCAGGCCACCACGCGCGGCCGGTGACGCCACGCGGCGAACAGGACCGCGGCGATCGGCAGCGCCCAGTAGGCGATCCAGGGCAGCCACAGGAACGGCAGCATCACCAGCAGGAACGTCGGCGGGTAGAGGATCACCCCGGGCGTCGCCTCGTACGGGCCCAGGGCCTGGTACGGGAGGTAGTAGCCGCCGCCATCGAGCCAGCGGCGCGTGGCGCCGACGTACAGGTCGTAGTCGATCGCGATCTTGGCCGGGTCGAGGTTGGGCAGCAGCGTGACGAGGTCGCGGGCGAGCAGCGCCAGGAACACGGCGGTGACGCCCAGCGACACGAGGTCGATCCAGCGCCCGGGGGCCTCGCGCCGGACCAGCGGCAGCGAGGTGGGGGCCGCGCTCATGCCGGACGCTCCACGGCCCGGGCGCTGGCCGCCGGGCGACGCCACAGGGGGACGATCGCCACCAGCAGGCTGAAGGCGGTCATCCACAGCGTCGGGTTGCCGATCACCAGGCCGAGGATGAGGCAGGCCTCGCCGCGCCGTCCGCCGAGGCGCCCGCCGACGACGGCCAACGCGCCGGCGAGGAGGAACCTGACCGGGAACGGGACGGGGACGAGGCTGGCGCCCGAGCTGGCGCCCTGCATCGTGACGAGCTCGAGGAACTGGCCCCACGCACCGGGGGACAGGATCAGGCTCACGGCCAGGATCGCCAGCCCGACCGCGGTCACCAGCGCCGCGTCCCGGTATCGCCGCCCGGCGATGAGGTAGGCCACGCCCAGCACCGGCGTGATCTTGATCGCGGCCGCCGGCACCCAGAACAGCACGTGGCGCCGGAGCGCGAGCACGACCAGCACCGCCAGCACGAGGTGGATGTTGCGGTACCACAGCTCGACCGCGACCGGCACGAAGGCGACCATCGCCAGGGCCACCAGCAGCCGTCGGTCGGCGAGGTAGAGCAGGCAACCCAGCAGGACCCCCGTCCACGCCAGCGTGAAGCCCATCGCCGGCAGCACCGCCGCCGGCACCAGCACCTGCGCCAGCGGCGGGGGATACCAGTACGCATACGGCGTCCCGACCGGCGAGGCGAGGTCGTAGAGCGCGAGGCCGTCGACCAGGCGCCGCGCTGCCAGCCAGTAGGCGTGCTCGTCGGACGGTGTCGCCCAGCGGGTCACCGCGGTCACCAGCAGCAGGACGCCGCCGATCGCCGCCAGCACCACGATGCCCGGCGGCGGCAGCGTGAGGCGGCCAACGGCGATCGGCTCCGTGAGCAGGCGGCGTCCGGTGGCCGGCAGGGCCGTCACGCGGGCACCGCCCGGCGGTCCGTCCGCGCCGCGAACAGCCCGACCAGCGTCACGCCGAAGGCGATCGGGTAGACCCAGGGCGGGGTCACGCCGACCAGCACCAGCGATGTCGCGAGCGGGATCGCGGCCGCCCACCAGTGGCCCCGCTGGACGAGCCAGGCCACGGGGAGCAGCAGCAGCATCGCGTAGTGGTCCCACAGGATCGGCGACAGCAGCTGGCTGGCCACGACCGCCACGAGGTACGAGGGCGCGGCCGACAGCCGGAGCGCGGCCAGCACCACCGCCCCGACCACGAGCGCCATCGTCCCCCACTGGACGAGCGACGCCGCGTCGCGGCTCATGCCCAGCTGGTACGCGATCGCGCCCGGCGTGACGTTGTGTTCGGTCGTGATCGGGTCCGACACGCGCCCGACGAGGAGGGCGAAGTCCGCCCACGCCTGGGTCCCGGCCAGCAGCGTGGCGGCCAGCGCGAGGACCGCCAGGACGGCGGCCCCGACCGCCACGGCGGCCCAGCGGCGGGTGAGGAGCGCCCACGCCAGGACGAGGCCCGGCTGGAGCTTGATCGCCGCGCCCAGCGCGCCGGCGGCCCCGAGGACGCCCGGGCGGTCCAGCCATCGCCAGCCGATCGCGAACAGCAGGAAC
>CAYJOH010000051.1:0-9863 GCA_964371685.1 uncultured Anaerolineaceae bacterium | reverse complement strand
GCTACAAGGTGTCGGGCGGCCTGCACGGCGTCGGCGTCTCGGTGGTCAACGCGCTCTCGTCGTGGCTGCGGGTCGAAACCGCGCGCGACGGCGGCATCTGGGCGCAGGAGTACGAGCGTGGCAAGCCGAGAGGCCCGGTGCAGAAGATCGGGCCGCAGGGCACCCGCAAGGGCACGCGGACCACGTTCAAGGCCGACGACGAGATGTTCGAGACCACGGACTACTCGTTCGACGCGATCTCGCAGCGCGTGCGCGAGTCGGCCTACCTCACCAAGGGCGTCTGGATCACCCTGATCGACGAACGCAACGAGCGGGAGCGCTCCTTCTACTTCGAGGGGGGTCTGATCTCGTTCGTGCGGCACCTCAATCGGAACAAGGAGGCGCTCCACACCCGCCCGATCTACTGCGAGCGGCGCGACGGCACGACCACCATCGAGGTCGCCCTCCAGTACAACGACACCTACGCCGAGAACGTCCTCGCGTTCGCCAACAACATCAACACGGTCGACGGCGGCACGCACATCACGGGCTTCCGCCGGGCGCTCACGCGGTCGCTCAACGACTGGGCGAAGCGCGCCGGCGTGCTCAAGGACGCGGACGGGAACCTCTCGGGCGATGACGTGCGGGAGGGCCTCACCGCGGTCGTCAGCGTCAAGCTTACGGAGCCCCAGTTCGAGGGCCAGACCAAGGCGAAGCTCGGCAACGCCGAGGTGGCGGGGCAGGTCGAGGGCGCGGTCGCGGACGCGATCAGCCAGCACCTCGAGGAGAACCCGGCCGACGGCCGGCGGATCATCGAGAAGTGCCTCACGGCCGCGCGGGCCCGCGAGGCCGCGCGCAAGGCCCGCGATCTCGTCATCCGGAAGGGCGCGCTGGACGGCCTCTCGCTGCCCGGCAAGCTCGCGGACTGCCAGGAGCGGGACCCGGCCAAGAGCGAGCTGTACATCGTCGAGGGCGACTCGGCCGGGGGCTCCGCGAAGCAGGGCCGCGACCGCCGGTTCCAGGCGATCCTGCCGCTGCGCGGCAAGGTGCTCAACGTCGAGAAGGCGCGCCTGGACAAGATCCTCAGCTCCGAGAACGTGCGGCCCCTGATCATCGCCCTCGGAGCCGGTATCGGGGACAGCTTCGACATCTCGAAGCTGCGCTACCACCGGATCATCATCATGACCGACGCGGACGTGGACGGCGCCCATATCCGGACGCTGCTGCTGACGTTCTTCTACCGCCACATGCCGGAGGTGATCGACTCCGGCTACCTGTACATCGCGCAGCCGCCCCTGTACCGGATCTCGACGGGCAAGGTGACGAAGTACGCCCAGTCCGACAAGGACCTCGATCGCGTCGTCAAGGAGTTCACGACCAAGAACGTGAGCGTCCAGCGCTTCAAGGGCCTCGGCGAGATGAACGCCGACCAGCTCTGGGAGACGACGATGGACCCGGCGACGCGGACGCTGCTCAATGTCGAGGTCGAGGAGAGCGCCGAGGCAGACCGGATCTTCACGATGCTCATGGGCGAGCGCGTGGAGCCGCGCAAGGACTTCATCAAGACCGAGGCCCGCAAGGTGAAGAACCTTGACTTCTGACGCCACGGTCGCCCTCGCCGACGTCCGGGTGGGGGGTCGCCGGATCGTCCTGACACCGCACAACTGCTTCGCCTGCGGCTCGCTCAACGTGCACGGCCTGCACCTCGACCTCCACGCGGGCGGGGACCGCTGCTGGACGGAGCTGACGCTCGGCGAGCGCTTCGAGGGCTGGGAGGGCATCGCCCACGGCGGGATCGTATGCACGATCCTGGACGAGGTGATGGCGTGGGCCCTGGTGGACCACGACGTGTGGGGCGTCACCGCGCGGATGAACGTCGAGTTCCGCCGGCCGGTCAGGATCGGCCGCCCGATCCGCGCCGAGGGCCGGGTCCTCGAGGTCCGCCGCCGCCTGGTGACGGCGGAGGGCGTGGTCCTCGACGGCGAGGACGGCACGCTGCTGGCCCGGGCAGAGGGCACCTTCGTGGGGGCGCCGGAGGCCCGCAAGGAGGAGCTCAAGGCGCGTTACCGGTTCCGCCTGGAGCCCGATGAGCCCGCCCGGCCGCCCGCGCCGTCCTCGACGCGTGCTGGCGACAGCGAGACGCCCGACATCGTGGATCACCCCCGATGACATCCCCGAGCGCCACCACCGAACGCGGTCGCGCGATCGTCGCGGCCCGCCGCGCGGACGCCCTCGCCCTGGGTCGCTGCGCCGGCGACCTCGTCCAGGATCCCGGGGCCGTGGCGGCCGAGCTGCGCGCCGGCCTCGGGCGCCTCGCGGACGAGGAGTACCTCGAGGGCCAGCGCCGGGTGGCGCCTGGCATCTCCCCGATCCTCGGCGTCCGCCAGCCGCTGCTCACCGCCGTCACGTCGGGCCTCCGCGCCGCAACCCGTCGGGACTCCACGGCCACCCTGCTCGAGGTCGCGGACCGCCTGCTGCGCGAGGACCTCCTGGAGCTCCACTGGCTCGCCTTCCCGCTCCTCGAGCGCGCGCTCACCCGGGACCCGGAACGAGCCTGGCAGCTCGTCCGGGCGGAGGCCCGCCGCGCCCGCGAGTGGATCACCGTGGACTCGCTGGCCCACGTGGCCGGGCGGGGGATCCTCGCCGAGCCGTACCGGTGGGCAGAGCTCGAGCAGCTCGTGTACTCGCCCTGGCGCTGGGAGCGCCGGCTGGTGGGCTCCACGATCGCGACGATCCCGTACGTGGACCGGACGGCGGGCCGCCGTCCGGAGGTGGCGGCCCGCGGCCTCGCGATCGTCCGCGACCTCATCGGCGACGCGGAGCCGGATGTCCAGAAGGCCCTCGCCTGGGCGCTCCGCTCGCTCACGATCGTGGACGCCGCGGCAACCACGGCGTTCCTGCGCGAGGAGGCCGCGGCCGCCGCTCGCAACAGCGACGGCCACCGCGCGTGGGTCGTCCGCGACGCTCTCGAGAAGCTGCCGCTCGACACGGCCGACGGGATCCGGGCGACCGTCGCCGGTGTCCGGAAGCGTCCCGGTGCCCCGTCCACGTCCCGTGCCGCGGAGACCGCCGCGGCCTTCAAGGGCCTGGGCGTCCACGTGCCGCCCGCCGAGCGGCCGATCGTGCCGCGGCCCTGACCCGACACCACCACCTGACCGGAGGAGAGCCACCACGTGACCGACGACCTGGGCAACGTCCGAGCGATCCGCATCGAGGAGGAGATGCAGACCTCCTACCTCGACTACGCGATGAGCGTGATCGTCGCTCGTGCGCTGCCGGACGTCCGCGACGGCCTCAAGCCGGTCCACCGGCGGATCCTGTACACGATGGGGGAGATGGGGCTGTCCGCCACCAGCTCCTACCGGAAGTGCGCCGCGATCGTCGGCGAGGTGATGGGCAAGTACCACCCGCACGGCGACGTCGCCCTGTACGACGCCCTGGTCCGCCTGGCCCAGGACTTCTCGATGCGCTACCCGCTCGTGGACGGGCAGGGCAACTTCGGCTCCGTGGACGGCGACGGCGCGGCGGCGATGCGCTACACCGAGGCGCGCCTGACGGCCATCTCCGCGGAGATGCTGGCCGACATCGACAAGGAGACCGTCGACTACGTCGACAACTACGACGGCACCCAGAAGGAGCCGTCCGTCCTGCCCGCCAAGCTGCCCAACCTGCTGATCAACGGGTCCTCGGGCATCGCGGTCGGCATGGCGACCAACATCCCGCCCCACCACCTGGGCGAGATCGCCGACGCGGCCGTTGCCCTGATCGACGACCCGACGGTCACCAACGACGACCTGTGCCGCGTGGTCAGGGGCCCGGACTTCCCGACCGGTGGCTCGATCTTCCGGTTCGAGACCCGCCGCAACTCGTTCACGGGCGAGCACGAGACCATCGACGCGATCCGCGAGATGTACGCGCATGGCCACGGCCGCGTCGTGATGCGCGCGCAGGTCGCGTTCGAGGAGACCCGCAACGACCGGACGGCGATCATCGTCACCGAGCTGCCGTACCAGGTGAACAAGGCGGCGCTGCTCGAGAAGATCGCGGACCTCGTCAAGGACAAGAAGCTCGACGGCATCTCGGACCTGCGCGACGAGTCGGACCGCGACGGGATGCGGATCTACATCGAGATCAAGCGGGACGCGAATCCGCACAAGGTGCTCAACAACCTGTTCAAGCACACCGCGCTGCAGACGGCCTTCAACCTCAACATGCTCGCGCTCGTGGACGGGCAGCCCCAGACGCTGTCGCTCAAGAGCGTCCTGAGCCACTACATCGAGCACCGGCGCGACATCGTCCGACGGCGGACCGAGTACGACCTCGAGAAGGCCCGGGCCCGGGCTCACATCCTCGAGGGTCTCAAGATCGCGCTCGACAACCTCGACGCGGTGATCAAGACCATCCGCGAGTCGGCCGACGTCGAAGCGGCACGCACCAACCTCATGGCCCGGTTCGGGCTGTCCGAGGCCCAGGCCCAGGCGATCCTGGACATGCGGCTTGCCCGCCTCGCGGCCCTCGAGCGCCAGAAGATCGAGGACGAGTACCTCGCGGTCATCCAGCTGATCGCGGAGCTCGAGGACATCCTCGCCAACCCGGCCCGCGTGCTCTCGATCATCAAGGACGAGCTGGCGGAGCTGAAGCGCAAGTACGCCGGCGAGCGCCGCACGCGGGTGGTCGACGACTCGAGCCGCGAGATGACCGACGAGGACCTGATCGCGGACGAGGACGTCGTGGTCACGATCAGCCGCCGGGGCTACATCAAGCGCCAGCCGGTCGCGACCTATCGCCGGCAGCACCGCGGCGGCAAGGGGATCATCGGCCACGTCACGCGCGAGGAGGACGCGGTCGAGCACCTCCTGGTCGCCAACACCCACGACTGGGCGCTGTTCTTCACCAACCGGGGCCGGGTGTTCTCGGCCAAGGTCCACGCGATCCCCGACGCCTCGCGACAGGCCAAGGGCATGGCGATCATCAACCTGCCGGGTGTCCAGGTCGACTCCGGCGAGGTCCCGATGGCCACGATCTGCCTGCCCAACTTCGAGCCGGGGCACTTCCTCGTGCTGGCCACCCGCAAGGGGATCATCAAGAAGACGCCGCTGGAGCAGTTCGAGCGCGTCCGGTCCACGGGGATCATCGCGATCACGCTGGACCCCGACGACGAGCTGGCCTGGGTGGACGTCTCGAGCGGGCACGAGGACGTGATCCTGGCCACGGCCATGGGCAAGATCGCCCGGTTCAGCGAGGCCGACGTGCGGGCGATGGGCCGGCCGGCCGGCGGCGTGATCGGCATCCGGCTGGCCAACAAGGGCGACCAGGTGGTGGGCATGAGCGTCGTGGACCCGGGCGCCGACCTGCTCGTGCTCACCGAGACCGGCTACGGCAAGCGCGTCCGCCTGAGCGAGTTCCGGACGATGCGGCGCGGGCCGCAGGGCGTGCGGCTGATCGCCCTCGAGGGCCGCAAGACCGGGCTCGTGGCCGCGGTCCAGCAGGTCACCGACGAGGACGAGGAGCTGGTCCTCATCTCGTCCGGCGGCCAGGTCATCCGGACCGAGACCCAGACCATCAACCGGTACTCGTCCCAGGCCCGCGGCGTGATCGTCATGCGGCTGGCGGAGGGTGACAGCGTGGCCGCCATCGCCGCCTTCAGGCCGGGGCTGGCGGACCGAGGGGCCATGGGCGACAATGACGGCCCCGACCAGCCCGGCGGCGGGCCGGACGGATCGGGACAGGGACGCTCGTCGTGACCGCCTTCGGCGAACGAGAGGCTGCCGTGTACGCGGACCAGTTCGAGATCTACCACGGCAACGCGAACCCCGAGCTGGCGCGCAAGATCGCGCACTGGCTGGGGGGCGAGCCGGGTCAGGCCGAGGTCTTCCAGTTCGCCAACGAGAACATCTTCGTCCGGATCCTGGACAACGTCCGGGAGAAGGACGTGTTCGTGGTGCAGCCCACCTGCCGCCCGGTCAACCAGTCGATCATGGAGCTGCTGATCATGATCGACGCCTTCAAGCGGGCGTCCGCCGGCCGGATCACCGCCGTCGTGCCGTACTACGCGTACGGCCGGTCGGACAAGAAGGACCAGCCCCGGGTGCCGATCACCGCCCGCCTGGTCGCCGACATGATCTCGGTCGCCGGCGCGGACCGGATGCTCACGATGGACCTCCACCAGGGCCAGATCCAGGGGTTCTTCAACATCCCGGTGGACGAGCTCACGGCGGTCCACATCCTGTCGCGCTACTTCCTGGACAAGCACCTCGACGAGTGCGTCGTGGTCACGGACCTCGGCTTCGCCAAGCGGGCCCGGGCGTTCGCGGAGCTCCTGGACGCGCCGCTGGCGATCGTCGAGAAGCGCCGCCACGGGAACCTGGACCGTGCCGAGGTGATCAACGTCATCGGCGACGTGAGCGGGCGGAAGGCGATCATCGTGGACGACGAGATCGACACCGCCGGGACGCTGATCGAGATCACCCGCGCGCTGGAACGCGAGGGCGTGGACGAGATCTATGCCTGCGCGACCCACGGCGTGCTGTCCGATCCGGCCGCCGAGCGGATCGCCAACTCCACGCTGCGAGAGGTGATCATCACCGACTCGGTGCCGCTGCCCGCCGCTAAGCACGCACCCCAGATCAAGGTGCTGTCCGTCGCGCCGCTGATCGGCGAGGCCATCAAGCGGATCCACCGCGGCGAGTCCGTCGGGGCGCTGTTCTCGTCAGAGGTCTCGTTCACCCAGGAGATGCTCCTGTGGGAGGACGGCCTGGCCGGGAGCGACGGGGCCGGCGGCGCCGGCGAGGGCCGTGACCCCGCAGCCGACGACGACGTACCATCAGCCATGCCCGCACCGGCCGGCGCCTGACCGGCCCACATTCCCGGAGACCCATGAGCCTGCAGCTGCACCGCCCGGACGGCAAGGGCGGCCTCGAGGTCCGGCCCGTCACGGATCAGAACTGGCGGAACAACCTGCGCTCACCGCGCTGGGGCGCCGCGCTCCGCGGCGGCAGGCTGCCCGCGCTGGCCAACCCCGAGGTCCATCCCACCTCGACCGCCCGCTCCGTGGCGCTGTGGGTGGTGCTCGCCGCGATCACGTTCGGCGTGATCGTCGTGGGCTACCTGGGGGTCGACCCGTTGTTCGGGCCGGTCTGGCACTAGGCCGGGAACCGGACGGGCGACCCGGACGTCGGGGGACCGCGATGCGACGAATCCTCATCTGCACCGGCATCCTCGGCGGCGGGACCGCGCTGACCTTCACGGTCGCGGCCCTCGCCGCGACGCTGCTCCCCGGCGGCACGGTCGTCCCCGGCAACCAGGTGCTGTGGGAGCGCGGGTTCGGGAAGCCGGGCATCGCGGTGCCCGTGCCAATCGGACCCATCGACGACGTCCAGATCCAGGTCGACCGGGTCGAGGTCGATGCGGGAGACGCGAACGGCGGCTGAATCGATGCGATCGGGGCTGGTCGTCACCGGCGTCCTGGGGCTCGGGACCGGGCTCGTGTTCGCCGCCGCCGCCGTCGCCGCGACCCTGTTCCCCAACGGCGCGATGGTCGCGCGCGGTTCGCCCTGGGTCCGCGACGCGATGATGGTCCAGCGGGTCCCGCTGCTGATCGACGACGTGCCGGTGAGCATCGACGACGGCGACAGCTCGAGCGGCGGCATCGCGCTGCCGGAGCAGGGGCCGGCGCTGCCGGGCCCGGGCACCATCGTCCGGCGCTGACGATCGCCAGCCGGCCGTCGCGCCGCCTCCGCACCGGCCGGGCATTCGGGCCTCGCGCCCTATACTCAGCCGGCCATGCGCTTCCTCTCCCGTTTCTTCGACACCAACGACCGCGAGGTGGGCCGGCTCCAGCCCATCGTCGACGAGATCAACACCCTGGAGCCCGAGTACGAGGCCCTCTCCGACGACGAGATCCGCGAGCGGATCGCCGTCATCCGGTCCGACATCGCGGAGGCGGCCGAGCCGGAGGAGCCGTCCGAGGACGAGCTCCACCACCTCGACATCGAGCGTCGCCGGGACCTCGCGAAGGCACGCCGGAAGCGCCAGAACGAGCGCCTCGAGGCCGCGCTGGACGGCGCCATCCCCGAGGTGTTCGCCGCCTCCCGCGAGGCGATGAAGCGGACGCTCGGCATGCGCCACTTCGACGTCCAGCTGATCGGCGGCATCGTCCTGCACCAGGGCAAGATCGCCGAAATGCGGACCGGCGAGGGGAAGACCCTCGTCCCGACCCTGGCCCTGCTGCTCAACGGGCTTGCCGGGCGCGGCGCCCACCTCGTGACGGTGAACGACTACCTCGCCCGGCGCGACGCGCAGTGGATGGGCCCCGTGTACCACTTCCTGGGCCTGTCGGTGGGCGTCATCACCCACGACACGTCGTACCTGTTCGAGCCCGGCTATCCGACCAGCGACGAGCGGCTGATCAACCTGCGGCCCGTCGAGCGCCGCGAGGCCTACGCGGCGGACATCACCTACGGCACCAACAACGAGTTCGGCTTCGACTACCTGCGGGACAACATGGTCCTGGAGCTGGACCAGCGGGTGCAGCGCGAGCGCGCCTTCGCGATCGTGGACGAGGTCGACAACATCCTGATCGACGAGGCCCGGACCCCGCTGATCATCTCGGGCCAGGCCGAGGAGTCGGCGGACCTGTACTTCACGTTCGCCCGGCTCGTCCCGCGCCTCAAGCCCCGGGACGAGGGCGCCGAGGAGGGCGGCGACTACTTCGTCGACCTCAAGGACAAGGCGGTCTCGCCCACCGAGGACGGCATCGACAAGATCGAGCAGCTGCTGGGCATCGAGAACCTGTACGACGCGGACCCGCGGCTCGCCCGGCACTTCGACTCCGCCCTCAAGGCCCACGCCCTGTACAAGCGCGACCGGGACTACATCGTCGAGGACGGCGAGATCATCATCGTCGACGAGTTCACCGGACGGAAGATGCCGGGTCGACGCTGGAGCGAGGGCCTCCACCAGGCGATCGAGGCCAAGGAGGGCCTGCGCGTCCAGCGCGAGAGCCGCACCCTGGCCACGATCACGTTCCAGAACTACTTCCGGCTGTACGACAAGCTGGCCGGCATGACCGGCACCGCGATGACCGAGGCCGAGGAGTTCCACAAGATCTACGGGCTCGAGGTCGTGGCGATCCCCACCCACCGGCCGATGATCCGCGAGGACTACCCGGACCTCGTGTACAAGAACGAGACGTCCAAGTTCAACGCGCTGATCGACGAGATCGAGGAGATGACCACCGCCGGGCGTCCCGTCCTGGTGGGCACGGTGTCCGTCGAGAAATCCGAGGTCCTGAGCACGCTGCTCAAGCGCCGCGGGGTCCGCCACGAGACGCTCAACGCCAAGTTCCACGAGCGCGAGGCCGGGATCGTGGCCCAGGCCGGCCGCAGCGGCGCCGTCACGATCGCGACCAACATGGCGGGCCGGGGCACGGACATCCAGCTGGGCGGCAACCCGGCGGGCCTCGCGTCCGACATCCTCCACAAGCAGGGCCTCAACCCGGCCGAGGTGGACAAGGGCACCTACGACGCGGCCCTCGCCGAGGCGAAGGCGATCGTCGGCGTGGACCACGAGAAGGTGGTCGAGGCGGGCGGGCTGCACATCATCGGCACGGAGCGTCACGAGAGCCGCCGGATCGACAACCAGCTCCGCGGCCGCGCCGCGCGCCAGGGTGACCCCGGCTCCTCGCGCTTCTACCTGTCACTGGACGATGACCTCATGAAGCGGTTCGCCTCCGAGCGGGTGGCCGGCCTCATGGAGCGAATGGGGCTCGAGGACGACGTCGCGATCGAGTCGCGCCTGGTGTCCAAGACGATCGAGAGCGCCCAGACCCGCGTCGAGGGCTTCAACTTCGACATCCGCAAGCGCGTGGTCGAGTTCGACGACGT
>CAYJOH010000050.1:0-10039 GCA_964371685.1 uncultured Anaerolineaceae bacterium | reverse complement strand
CCACCTGCCCGGCGGCCAGCCTGGCGAGGGCCGTGTTCGCATCTGCCAGGGGGTGGGTCTCGACGTCCGTGGTGATCCCGGTCCGGGCCGCCAGCGCCAGGAACTCGCGGGCGTCCTCGCGGGTGACGTTGGCCACGCTGCGGATCGAGCGCTCCCACCACAGGTCCTCGTAGGGCAGCTCCGGCACGCGGTCCAGGTGGATGGCGTTGATCGCCACGACCCCGCCCCGGTCCAGCGCCCGGAGCGCGGCGGCCACCACGGATCCCACCGGCGCGAACGTCACGGCGGCGTCCAGCGCCACCGGCGGCCGCTCGTCCAGCCCGCCGGCCCACGCGGCGCCGAGCTCGAGGGCACGGGCCTGCTCGGACGCCGCACGGGTGGCGACGTACGCGTCCACGCCCCACGCCCGCGCGACCTGCAGCGCCTGTCGCGCCGACGCCCCGAACCCGTACAGTCCCAGCCTTGCGCCCGCCGATGCCGGTCCGATCCCGGCCACCCGCAGCGCGCGGTACCCGATGACGCCCCCGCACAGCAGCGGCGCGGCGGCCAGGTCCGGGAAGGCGGCGGGCAGCCGCACCGCGTAGGCCGCCCGCACGATGACCGCCTCCGCGAAGCCGCCGTCGCGGTCCCAGCCGGTGAACGTGGCGGCCTCGCACAGGTTCTCGCGGCCCGTGACGCAGAACCGGCACGTGCCGTCGGTGCCGGCGAGCCAGGTGACGCCGGCCCGGTCCCCGGCCGACCAGCCCGTGACATCGGGCCCCAGCGTGTCCACCACGCCCACGACCTGGTGCCCGGGCACGATCGGCAGGCGGCGCGCCGCGAGGTCCCCTTCGCAGATCTGGAGGTCGGTCCGGCACACGCCGCACGCCGTGACGCGCAGCCGCAGCTCGCCCGGCCCGGGCTCCGGGACGGCACGCTCCGTCGCCACCAGCGGCGAGGACGAGGCGGGGCCCGGATCCAGGAGGACCATCGCGCGCATGGTCCCAAGCGTATCCCCGGGACCGGGACCGGTCACGGAACGGGCGGACGGTCGGGCGCGTGGTTCGGGACGAACGGCAGGCGAAGCAGCGGCCGATCGGACCGACGATGGCGGTGTCCGAAGGAGAGCGTCATGCACGGAACGACACGCAGCCGTCCCACGGTCCACCCGGCCGGTGCCGGCGTCAACGCGGTGGT
Source organism: uncultured Anaerolineaceae bacterium (assembly GCA_964371685.1). Classification (GTDB taxonomy): domain Bacteria; phylum Chloroflexota; class Limnocylindria; order Limnocylindrales; family CSP1-4; genus CAIXZV01. Next base: position 8,863 of record CAYJOH010000050.1, on the reverse strand, counting down.
CTGGATCGAGCCCGGGCGGGCGATCGTCGTCCGTGGCACGGCCACGGGCGAGCCCGCATCCCTCGAGCTGCCGATTCCGCACATCCCCACGGAGACGGCGCCCGCGCTCGCGGAGGTCGCCCACAAGATCGGCGACGTGGACCGCGTCCTCGTCCTGGGGACCGACGACCTGCGGACGGCACTCGAGCGCGAGATCGTGGCCATCGGCCACCACCCCGAGTCGATCCGCGAGGAGCCGAACCCGGGGCCCTTCGACGAGGCGGACCTCGTCGCCCGGCTCCGCCGCCTCGCCTGAAGGCACGCGCCGTGTGCCCGTGCCGCAGGCCGTCGTCCCCGTGCGAGCGGGCCGTCCGGCAGGGCCCTCCGGCCGACCGGCCCGGTGGCCCCGCGACCGACGGCACTCCCGCGGCCGAGCACGCCGGGCAGAGCATGAACCCGCGGGCTCGGAGCGCGCGACCCGTTCGTGCGTGCCGGCCCGGACCACCTGAGGTCGCCGCCCGATGACGCTCCCGACACCCCCCGCTTCCACCTCGGATCCGATCGCGGCGCTCAGCGCTTCCTGGTTCGGGGCAGGGCTGTCCCCAGAGGCGGTGGCCCGGCTCGCCGGGATCGCCGAGCTGCGAGACGTGCCGACGGGGACCGAGCTCACCAAGGAAGGGACCATCACCGATGCCTTCTCGGTCGTGCTGTCCGGCCGCGTCGCGCTGCGGATGCTGGTCCCGGAGCGCGGCATGGTCACGATCCTGACCGTCGAGCCGGGCGACGTCGTCGGCTGGTCCGCCGTGGTGCCACCGCACCGGGGCACCGCGAACGCCATCGCCATCGAGCCCGTCCGCCTCCTGGAGCTGCAGGGTGAGCGGCTGCGGGCGCTCCTGCGCTCCGACCATGCGCTGGCGGCGTCGGTCTACCCGCGGCTGCTCCAGGCCGTCGCGCGCCGGCTCTCCGCGACCCGCCTCCAGCTGCTCGACCTGTTCGCCCGCGAGGAATGGGGTCGTCACGAGGTCTCGCCGTGGTGAGCGACGACCGCTCCCAGTTCCCGTCCTGGCCGGGCGCGGCGCCCACGGCTCCGCCGGCGGCGCCGGTGCCGGTCCTCCCCGCCGCCGGGCCCTGGTTCCTCGCCCGCCCGAACCTCGGGGTGCTCATCGACCTGCTCCGGTCCGACGGCCGCACCGTCATCGGCCCGACCGTCGAGGACGGCACGATCGTGTTCGCGGAGATCGCGTCGGCCGACGACCTGCCGGCCGGCGTCGGTGACGCGCAGGCGCCCGGCAGCTACCGGCTGGTGACGCATGCCAACCGGCGGGTGTTCGACTACACCGTGGGACCGCAGGGCCCGAAGCGCTGGCTGTTCCCGCCCCGGGCACCGCTGAGCGTCGGCCACCGCGACGGCGGGGCCGTCACGTTCGAGCCCGTCGCCACCGAACCGTCGCGGCTCGCGCTGATCGGCGTGCGTGCCTGCGAGCTTGCCGCGATGGGCGTCCAGGATCGCGTGTTCCTGGGCGGCCCGTTCACTGACGAGGACTACCGGGCGCGGCGGGGCAACGTCCTGGTCGTCGCGGTCAACTGCACCACCGCCTCGTCGACCTGCTTCTGCACGTCGATGGGCACCGGCCCGGAGGCCCGCGGCGGCTACGACCTGGTGATGACCGAGGTCGACGACGGGTTCGTCGTCCGGGCCGGGTCTGCCGAGGGTGCCGACCTCATCGCCCGGCTGCCGGTCCGCGCGGCGGACGCCGGCCTGGTCGTCGAGGCATCCGACGCCGTGGCCCGGGTTGCCGCCGCGATGGGCGACCCGGTGCCCACGGCCGGCCTCCACGACCGCCTGCTCGCGCAATGGGACAGCACGCACTGGGTGGAGATCGCCGACCGCTGCCTCGCCTGCGCCAACTGCACGCTCGTGTGCCCGACCTGCTTCTGCTCCAGCGTCGTCCAGCGCTCGGACCTCGACGGCAAGGTGTCGGCCTCGGACCGGGTCTGGGACTCGTGCTTCACGGTCGGGTTCGCCAAGGTCGCCGGCGGCAACTTCCGGACGCGCTACCGCGACCGCTACCGGCAGTGGCTGACCCACAAGTTCGCGACCTGGATCGATCAGTTCGGCACCTTCGGGTGCGTCGGGTGCGGGCGGTGCATCGCCTGGTGCCCGGTGGGCATCGACGTCCGCGCGGAGCTGATGGCCATCGCGCCCCCGCTGGCGACGCGCGCCGAGACCGCGCCGGTGCTGCCGGTCGCCGCAACCCCCGGCGACTACGTCACCGGGCGGGTCATCGCCAAGCGCCCCGAGACGGCCGACGTCACCACGCTCGTCCTGGGCGACCTCGACCCCGCGTTCCTCGCCGGCCACCCGGGCCAGTTCGCGATGGTCACGCTGCCCGCCTTCCCGCCGCTGCCGATCTCGATCTCCCGCTTCGGCCGGGACACGATCGAGCTCACGATCCGTGCCGCCGGGCCCGCGACCGCGGCGCTCGTCGGCCTCTCGACGGGCGACCAGATCGGCCTCCGCGGCCCCCTGGGCACGTCCTGGCCGGTGGACCGCGCGGTGGGCCACGACGTCGTCGTCGTCACCGGCGGCATCGGCCTCGCCCCGCTGCGGCCGCTCCTCGACGCGCTGATCGCCCAGCGCAACCGGTTCGGGACGATCCATCTCTACTACGGTGCGCGGACGCCCGCCGACCAGCTGTACCGCGAGGAGCTGCGCGGGCTCGCGGCCCGCGGCGACATCGATGTCCAGCTGATCGTCGACCGGGCCGGCGAGGAGTGGACCGGACCCGTGGGCGTGGTGACCCACCTGATCGACCGCGCGACCTGGGACGGGTCGCGGAGCTTCGGCTTCGTGTGCGGCCCGGAGCGGATGATGGAGGCCACGGCCGAGGCGCTCGAGGCCCGCGACCTGTCCGCGGAGCGGATCTTCGTCACCCTCGAGCGGCACATGGAGTGCGGCATCGGGCTGTGCGGCCACTGCCAGGTCGGCCGCCTGTTCGTGTGCCGCGACGGCCCGGTGTTCTCGCTGCCACAGCTCGGGGACCTGCTCGGCCGGGAGGGCATCTGATGACGACCCGGGGTGCCCGTGGCCGGCTGCGCGTGGGCGTGGCCAAGCTCGCGTCGTGCGACGGCTGCCAGCTGACCATCCTCGACCTCGAGGAGGAGCTGCTCGCGATCGCCGAGCGCATCGACATCGTGGAGTTCCCGGAGGCCAGCTCGCTTCGCTCGGCCGGGCCGTACGACGTGCTGCTGGTGGAAGGCTCGGTGAGCTCGCCCGACCAGGCCGCCGAGATCGTGGAGCTGCGCCACCAGACGAAGACGCTGGTCACGATCGGCGCCTGCGCCACCGCCGGCGGCATCCAGGCGCTGCGCAACTGGTCCGATCACGAGGCGTTCCGGACCGCGGTCTACCCCCGGCCGGAGCTCGTGGCGTCGCTGGACACCGCCACGCCGATCAGCGACCACGTCAAGGTGGACGCCCAGCTGGTGGGCTGCCCGATCAGCCCCGACCACCTGCGCGAGCTGCTGGCCGCCCTGCTCGTGGGTCGCCGGCCGCAGATCCGCGAGGAGGCCGTGTGCCTCGAGTGCAAGCGCCGTGGTTACGTGTGCGTGATGGTGGCAACCGGGACGCCGTGCCTCGGCCCGCTGACCCAGACCGGGTGCGGGGCGCTGTGCCCGGCCTTCGGGCGGGGCTGCTACGGGTGCTTCGGCCCACGCGAGCAGCCGCACGGCGAGAGCCTCGCCAGGACGTTCGCGGATCGCACCGCGGAGCCCGCGGACGTGGCTCGGCTGTTCGCCGGGTTCACGGCCTGGACGCCGCCGTTCCGCGCGATCGTGGACCAGCACGGGGGCCCGCCGGGACGGACGCCGGGCGGTCCGGCGACGAAGGAAGGAGTCGGCGATGCACGGCGATGACGGCGGCACCCTGTCCGTCGCCGCGCCCGGCGCCGAGCGCGAGTTCCGGGTCGAGTACCTGACGCGGGTCGAGGGCGAAGGGACGCTCGTGCTGCGCGTCCGGGGCACGGAGGTCGTGGAGGCGCGGCTCAAGATCTTCGAGGCGCCGCGCTACTTCGAACGCCTGGTCGTGGGGCGGACCGGCGACGAGGTGATCGACATCGTCGCGCGGATCTGCGGGATCTGCCCGGTCGCGTACCAGATGTCCGCGGTCCACGCGTTCGAGGACCTGTACGGGGTCGAGGTCGATCCCTCCGTCCGGTCCCTGCGTCGGCTGCTGTACTGCGGCGAGTGGATCCAGAGCCACGCGCTCCACGTGTACCTGCTTCACGCCCCCGACTACCTGGGCTACCCGTCGGCGCTGGCGATGGCGGCCGACCACCGCGCGGTCGTCGAGCAGGGGCTGGCGATCAAGCGGGTGGGCAACCAGCTGATCGCGGCCCTCGGCGGGCGGGCGGTGCACCCCGTCTCGGTTCGCGTGGGCGGCTTCTCGCGGGCGCCGCGGCGGCGCGATCTCGACGCCGTCCGACGGGCGCTGGACGCGGCCGTCGAGCAGTCCCGGGAGACCGTGCGGCTCGTGGCCTCGTGGGACCCGCCGGCGCTGGAGCACGCCCAGCCGCTGGTCGCCATGCGTCACGCGACGGAGTACCCCTACAACGACGGCCGGATCGTGTCCACGGACGGCCTGGACCTCGCGCCAGGGGCGTGGGGCGAGGCGTTCGCGGAGCAGCAGGTCGAGGGCACCAACGCGCTCCACGCGCGGACCCACGACGGCGCCGTGTACCTGCTCGGGCCGACGGCGCGGATCACGCTCGCCGCGGACCAGCTGCACCCGCTCGCGTCCGAGGCCCTCGCGGCGACCGGCCTCCGGGACGCGATCCGGGTCAACATCCACCGCTCGATCGTGGCCCGTGCGGTCGAGCTCCTCCACGCCTGCGCCGAGGCGCGCGACCTCATCGACGGGTACCGACCGCCCGCTGAGCCGCGCGTCGCCTTCACGCCGCGGCCCGGGGTGGCCGCCTGGTCCACGGAGGCCCCCCGAGGCCTCCTCCACCACCGGTACGAGGTCGACGAGCAGGGGCACGTCCTCCATGCCCAGATCGTCCCCCCGACCAGCCAGAACCAGGGGGCCATCGAGGCCGACCTCGCGGCGTTCGCCCCGAGCGTCCTCGACCTCCCGCAGGCCGAGGCCACGAAGCGCCTCGAGATGCTGATCCGGGCGTACGACCCGTGCATCAGCTGCGCCACCCACTTCCTCGATCTGTCGATCGTGGATGCGGGGGCCGAGGAGTGGACCGGATGACCCAGCTCGCTCCGCCCTCCGTCCGTCTGCTCGTCTGCGGCAACGCGGATCGCGGCGACGACGGCGCGGCCCTGTCCGCCGTCGCGACGCTGCTGCCGTCGCTGCCGTCGGCCATGCTCGAGCGCCTCGAGGTGCGCCGCTGCGGCCACCTCCGGGTGGAGGACCTGCTCGAGGTGCCCGAGGGTGAGGTGGCGGTCGTCGTGGACGCGGCCGTGGGGATCGCGCCCGGCCACGTCGTGACCCTGCCGATTCGCGACATCGTGGCGGATCCCGCCGCGCCCACCCCTCGCTCCTCGCACGAGCTGCCGGTGGACCAGGTCCTGGGGCTGGCCGACGCGATGCGCCCGGGCGGCCTGCCGGAGGGCACGTTCGTGGGCATCGGCGGGCGCCGGTTCGGCTACGGGCGCCCGCTCTCACGCTCGGTGCGGCTCAACATGGCGGCCTTCCAGGCGGCGATCGCCGCGGAGCTGTCCCGGCTGACGCACGTCCCGGCGGAGGGGCCCGCCAAGCCGGGATAGGGCGGCGCCCGAGATCGTCCACGCTCCGTGGGACCCGGCCCACGCGTGTCGGTCGCCCCGAGATCGTCCACGCTCCGTGGGAGGCGCGTCGCGGCCCAGCGTGTCCGTCGCCCGCGACCAGGCCAGCGCCCCGGCCCAGGCGTCCTCGGTCGCCCGGCGACCCAACCAGGGCGTCCTCGGTCGCGCGAACGCCCCGGCCCAGGCTTCCTCGGTCGCCCGGCGACCCAACGAGCGCACGATGCGACGTTTCGGCCGCCGGCCGCCCGGTTCGTTGCGCCCACTGGCCTCGCCGTGCAACGAGCGAACCGGCGAGCGACCGATCCGTCTCGCGGTGCGCCCGTTCGACCGCTGGGCGACCGGACCGGGCCCGCCGCGCAACCCTCCGGCCCGCCGCGCTTCCCCGGACCCGCCGCGCAACCCCAAGGCCCGCCGCGCTACCCCGGCCCGCCGCGCAACCCCAAGGCCCGCCGCCCGGCATCGCGGCTAGGCGCCACCCTCCGTGGCGGGCCGGCGCAGCGCGGCCCAGGGCCGCCCCGTGGACCGGGCCGCGATCACGCCGCCGATGCACAGCGCGCCGCCCGCGATCGCGACCAGCGAGGGCACCTCGCCCAGCACGACCCATCCGAGCACGATCACGATCGGCGGCACGAGGTAGGTCGTCGCGCCCAGCCGGCCGGCGGAGGTGTGCCGCAGCGCGAACGCCCAGGTGGAGAACGCGACCGAGGTGGGGAACAGCCCGAGGTAGACGAGCCACCCGATGCCCTCCGGCGCCGCCGCCCCCAGCTCCCGCACGAGCCCGGGGGCGAACGGGAGGCACGCCACCGCGCCGACCAGGCAGGCGATCCACGTGACCTGGAGCGCCGGCACGTCGCGCACGGCGGGCTTCTGGAGGGTGACGCCGCCTGCGTACGCGATCGCGGCCGCCACGCACAGCACCACGCCCAGGGTCGGGTTCGCCCCCGGAACCGGCTCCGCCGACACGGCCAGGGCGATGAGCGCGGTCCCGCCGAACGCGATCGCGCAGCCCGCCAGCAGGCGGGCCGGGAGGCCCTCGCCCAGGAACAGGCCGGCCAGGATGGCGATGAAGATCGGCCCCATGTTGACCAGCATCGCGGCCGTGCCGGCGTCCACGTTCCGCTCCGCCTCGTTGAGCGCCACGTTGTAGAACGCGAACCACAGCAGCCCCGAGGCCACGATCAGCGCGAGATCGCGCCGCGACGGCCGCACCCAGCCCCGGGCGGCGACGATGGCCCCCAGCGCGACGGTCGCGACCGTCAGCCGGCCGAGCGCGAGCGAGCCCGCGGTGAAGTCCTCGGCTGCCGCGCGGATGCCCACGAAGGCCGAGGCCCAGAAGACGACGGTCACCAGTGCCGCGATCGTGGCGAGCGTGGGCGGGCCGAAGCGGGACGACGGGGTCACGGGCAGGTCTCCTCGGGGCGCCGGCGGCGGGCGCCGCTCAGACGCTACAACACGGGAGCCCGTGCGGCGGTTGCACCGGGTGCCGCGGGCCGGCCGGGCGGGACCGGACCGGCGGGCGGGCGACCATCGGCCCATGGCGTTCGGGCCCCCTCGCCCTCGGGCGCGCGCGCGGGCTCGATCACGCTTGCGGGTGACCAGCGATTGGCGGGCGCACGCCCGCGGAGGACCACGCGTGAACCTCGTCTCGTCCCACGCCCCACGCATCGTCGGTGACCTGATGGCGCTCGAGCCGGTGGTCGTCCGCGCGGACGCCCCGATCGCGCAGGCCGCCCAGCTCATGGACCGGCACCACGTCGCCGGGCTGCCCGTCGTCGACGGCGCGGGCACGCTGGCAGGCGTGATCAGCCAGACGGACCTCCTCCGGGCCCGGGCGACCGAGTACCTGTGGGCCAACTGGTCGGAGCTCCGCGTGAAGCACCTGATGACCAGCCCGGCCGTCACGGTGCACCGGGACACACCCCTCGCCCTGGCGGCGCGCCGGATGGAGCGCCACCACGTGCACCGGCTGGTCGTGGTGGGCGACGAGGACGAGACGCTGCCGATCGGCGTGATCTCGACCTCGGACCTCGTCCATGCGATGTCCGGGATCCCGCCCGAGGCGACCCCCGAGCCGGGACCGGAGGCGCAGGAGGCCGCGGAAGACGGCGAGCCCGTGGCGCCCGGCGACACCCCGGGCGCAGGCCCGCGGCCCTAGTCGAGGACGGCCCGCAGCACCCGGCAGGCCCGGAGCGTGACCCACGGGCTGGCCCTCCCCGGCTCGTCCACGTCCGCCCACAGCTTGCCGCGGTACGGCTGCTCGTTGCGCCACCGCCCGTCGGGCCGCCGCTTGCGGGCCACGAGGTCGATCACGCCGGCCAGCCGCCCCGGGTCCGCGCGCCCGAGGTCGACCAGCACCTCGGCCACCTGCAGCACGTCCGCGATGTAGCCCGACGGGAACCCGAGCCGGAACCAGGAGCCCGAGATCGCCCCGCCCCAGCCGGCGGGGTAGGCCGCCGTCGCCGGATCGACCGACAGCAGCAGCCCGACCCCGGCGTCGATCGCGGCCACCACCGCCGGTGTCCGCCGCGCCGGCGGGATCGCCGCGAAGCCGCGCATCGCCTTGAGCGCGCCCCAGGCGCACGGCAGCGCCTCGTTGACCGCGCAGCCGAAAGCCGGGCCGGACGTGCCCGACGCGTAGTACCGCGGGGCATCAGGCCCGCCCAGGATCGCCCGCGCCTGCCAGTCGATCGCGGCCGCCACCCGCGGATCGTCGAGGTACCCGAACGCGACCAGCGCCCGCACCAGGTTGCCGTTGAGGCAGTGGATCACCGATGACGGGGGCGGCGGCCGGTCCTCGCGGGCGGCCCCGGAGCAGCCGAAGCCGCCGCCGGGCGCGGACGTGTGGGCGAGCACGTACTCGCAGCCGGCCCTGAGCCGCGGGTCGGCCGGGTCGGCGCCCAGCTGCTCGAGCACGATCAGGCTCCAGGTCGTGCCGGTGTACTTGGGACCGTAGCCGTGCCCCGGCTTGACCCACCAGCCGGCCGGGTCCTGGGCGGCGAGGATCGGCGCGATCGGCGGGCTGGCCATGGCCTCGGCCCGGGCGGCCGCGACGTCCGGGTCGTCCGCGGGGCGGTCCTCGAGCCACCGGAGC
>CAYJOH010000049.1:0-10050 GCA_964371685.1 uncultured Anaerolineaceae bacterium | reverse complement strand
TCGCCGGCGACACGCTGCTGTTCGCGCGCGACGGGACGCTGTACCGCCTCGAGACGGCCCTCGGCCGTGACGCCACGATCGCGATCGCCGAGTCGATGGACTGATCCGCCGCGGCTGACGGGACGCCGGTCAGGCGGTCGCCCGGACCTCGATGTCGGTGTCGCCCGGGCACACGCCGTGCAGGTTCGCGCAGCCCACGAGGTGGCCCGGCTCGGCCTCCACCATCGCCGGCTGTCCGGCCGCCGGGGAGGCAGTGACGGTGTCGTGATAGCAGCAGGCATCGGCCTTGCGGGAGCGCGGCCCCGTGCCCCACTTCTCGTGCAGCCGGGGCACGGCCCCCAGGAGCTGCTGCGTGTACGGGTGGAGCGGGTTCCCGAACACCGCCGCCGTGGGACCGCTCTCGACCACGCGGCCGCGCCGGAGGATGACCGCCCGCTCGCTGATGTAGTTGGCGAGCGACAGGTCGTGGGTGATGAACAGGATTCCGAGACCCCGGGCCTTGAGGTCCCCGAGCAGGTTGAGGACGTCGATCCGCGTGGACGCGTCGAGCATGCTGATGATCTCGTCGGCGACCAGGAACCGGGTGTCGAGCAACAGCGCCCGGGCGATGAGCACCCGCTGGAGCTGCCCGCCGCTGAGCTGGTGCGGGTACTTGTGGAGGACCTGGCCGCCCTCGAGCCCGACGCTCGCCAGGGCCTCGTCCACGCCGCGTCGCCAGCCGTCGTCCGCCTGACCGCCGCCGTGGAGCCCGCGGAGCAGGCTGAACACGTGCTCAACCTTGAAGATCGGATTGAACGAGCTGAACGGGTCCTGGAACACGCCCTGCACGACGCGGTAGTAGGCGCGCAGCGCGGGCCCGCGGAGCGTGGCGATGTCCTCGCCGTCGAGCGTGATCCGCCCGCCGTTGACCGAGATCAGGCGCAGGATCATCCGGCCGATCGTCGTCTTGCCGCTGCCGCTCTCGCCGATCAGCGACACCACCTCGCCCTGCGCGATCGAGAAGTCCGCCTCGCGCACGGCCACCAGCCGGCCGCCGCCGAAGGCACCGATCCGGTAGGTCTTCGAGGCGCGTTCGAGGGTCAGCATCAGGCAACCTTCCAGCACGCCACGGCGTGATCCGGGGCGACCTCGACGAACGGCGGCTGCGTCTCGCACTCGGCGTCGGCGAGCGGGCAGCGGGTCCGGAACCGGCAGCCGGAGGGCGGGTTCAGCAGCGACGGCGGCGCGCCCGGGATCCCGGCCAGCCGCGTGTCGGCGAACCGCACGCCCATCTCCGGCAGGGACGAGATCAGCAGCCGGGTGTAGGGGTGGAGGGGCCGCTCCATCAGCTCCTCGGTGGGCGCCCGCTCGGCCAGGCGGCCCGCGTACATGATCGCGAGCGTGTCGGCGATCTGGTACAGGATCGAGACGTCGTGGGTGACCACGATCATGCTCCGGACGAACCCCTCGTCGCGGAACTGGACCAGCGTCTGGGCGACCGCCTTCTGGCTGGACACGTCGAGGGCCGAGGTGATCTCGTCCGCGATCAGCAGCGAGGGGTCGAGCAGCGTGGAGATCACCATCACGACCCGCTGCTTCATGCCCCCCGACAGCTCGATCGGGTAGCGCCGCAGGACGTCCTCCTGCAGGCCCACGAGCACCAGCCGCCGTCTGAGCTCGGTCGCGAACTCCTCGTGGCGGACGCCGCGCGACTCGAGCAGCTCGTCGATCATCCTCCCGATCCGCCGCGTGGGGTTGAGCGCGCTCATCGCGTACTGCGGGATGATCGAGACCAGCTTGTAGCGGTACTCGCGCATCGCGTCCCCGTCCGCGATCGGCAGCTCGATGCCGTCGAGGACGACGCGGCCGCCGACGTGGCGCATCCGGCCGTCGATCCGGATCAGGCTGTTGCCGAACGTGGACTTGCCGCAGCCGGACTCGCCGGCGAGGCCCATGATCTCGCCCTCGGCGACCCCCAGCGTGACGCCGTCGAGCGCCTTCACGTCGCCGGCCAGGGTCCGGTAGTAGACGCGCAGGTCCGTGACCTCGAGGCCCATCTCAGGACTCCCGGAGCCGCGGGTTGAAGATCTCGTCGAGCCCCACGTTCATCACGTACAGCGCGCCGACGATGGCCGTGATGGCGACCCCGGGCGGAACGAACCACCACCACAGCCCCAGCTGCAGGGCGCTCCAGGCCACGGAGTTGTACATCATCAGCCCCAGCGACACGCCCGACGTCGGTCCCAGCCCGATGAAGTCCAGCGAGGCGGCGATCAGGATCGAGCCGCCGAACAGCAGGATGAATGTCATGAACAGGTAGGAGCTCATGTTGGGCGCGATCTCGCCGAAGATCACCCGCCAGGCCGGGACGCCGCTGATCCGGGCCAGGTCCACGAACTCGCGGGCGTTGAGCGAGAACGTCTGGGCGCGAATGGCGCGGGCCGCCCAGGGCCACGAGGTGAGCCCGATGAACGCGGCCTCGATCGCGATCCCGCGAGCCTTGAAGAACGCCGTCACGACCACCAGCAGCGCGATGGTCGGGATCACCAGCACGATGTTGGTGAGCATGTTCAGGACCTCGTCCGTGATCCCGCCCCGGTAGCCCGCGACGAAGCCCACGGTCACCCCGATCAGCGCGGCGATGCCGCCGCCGGCCAGGCCCACGGCGAACGTCGAGCCGAGGCCGTACAGGAACTGGGCGAACACGTCCTGCCCGAAGGTGGTGGTCCCGAACCAGTACTCGGCCGACGGGGCGGCGCCCAGCGGGCCGACGAACGCGTTGGGATCGCCGGGCCGGATCATGGGGCCCAGCGCCGCGAGGACGAGGAACGCGGCGATGATCGCCGTGGAGATCAGGATCTTGCGGCTGCGCAGGACGAAGTACCGGACCTCGCGCGCCCGCCCGACGGACTCGCCCGCCTTCGGGATCTGACCGGCCAGGGCGGTCACGCCGTGCCTCCGCTCATCCCGACGCGCGTCCGCGGGTCCAGCAGGACGTAGGCGATGTCGACCAGGAAGTTCGCGATCAGCGTGCCCACGATCACGAACAGGAAGATGCCCTGGAGCAGGAAGTAGTCCTCGTTCTGGACGGCCGCCAGCAGGAGCTTGCCGAGCCCCGGGTAGCTGAACACGATCTCGGTCACGAGGGCGCCCGCGACGATCACGCCCAGCTGCAGCGCGAGCCCGGTGACCTGGGGCAGCACGGCGTTGCGGAACGCGTAGCGCCGGACGAGGCCGCTGGGCGCCCCCAGGGCGTCGAGGTACTTGGAGTAGTCCGCGTCCAGCTCGTAGATGATCATGTTGCGCATGCCGATCGCCCAGCCGCCGAACATGACCATGAACAGCGACAGGAACGGCATCACCCAGTGGGCGAACAGGTCCACGACGAACGCCCAGGTCAGCGACGGCTCGAGCGCGTAGCTGTAGCCGCCCGAGATCGGGAAGATCCGGAACACCGATCCCAGGACCCAGGCCACCATGATCGCGAGCCACATGTAGGGCGCGGCGCTCAGGATGTAGCCGATGGGCAGGACCGCGTCATCCAGGTACCGGCGGCGGGCGGCGAGCGCCCCGAACTTGTTGCCGGCCCACCAGCTGAGCAGGATCGCGGGGATCAGCAGGGCCAGGGTGTACGGCAACGCCGCCATGATCGCGTCGGTCACGGGACGCCCGGACAGGTAGACGCTGCGCCCCAGGTCGCCCTGGAGCAGCGATCCCCAGAAGTTGAGGTACTGCTGCCAGATCGGCTGGTCGAGGCCGAACAGCGCGTTGTAGTAGGCGATCAGGTCCGGGACCGCCTCGGGCGCGACCTGGTGCCGCGAGAGCAGGCTCTGGACGGGGTCCCCGGGCATGAAGCGGGGGATCATCCAGTTGACCGTCGCGGCGACGAAGAAGGTCAGCCCGTAGATGAGGAGCTTGCGGCCGAAGTAGCGTCGCACTCGGTCTCCCGGTCAGTCGTTCCGGCCAGGCAAGCGGTCCCAACCGCCGGAGGCGGGAGGGACCTCGGAGGAGCCGGTTCTAGGGCTGGACCAGCTCGAGCTGGGTCAGCATCTTGACGGCACCCATCTGCCAGTACCCGTTCCAGGTCGCCGGCAGGATCTGGTTCGCCCCGTCCGACGGCCAGTTGGTCCAGACCACGTTGCTGACCTGGGACCACATCCCGTTGTACCAGAGCGGGATCACGGGCATCTCGGTGAGCGAGATCTTCTGCAGCTTGCTGGTGATGGCCTGCATCGCCGCGACGTCGTCGACCGGCGTCTTGTCGAGCTCCTGGACGAGCGCCCAGGCCTCGGGGTTCTCGTAGCCGCCGTAGTTGCGGTTCTTGCCGGCGCCCTCCATGAGCGGCATCCGGAACATGTAGTCGTAGTAGGTCCAGGGCGTGTTCGAGATCTGGACCTCGTTGTTGACGACCAGGTCGAAGTCGAAGTTGTTGCGGGCATCGACGAGGCCGTTGTAGTCCACGATCCGGGCCTCGGCGTTGATGCCGGCCGCGACCAGGCTGGAGATGATCACGTCACGCGCGGCCTCCCAGTCGGACCAGCCGGTGGGGACCATGATCGTGAGCTTGATCGGCGAGCCGTCCTTGTTGGTGTAGAAGCCGTCGCCGCCCTTCTTGTAGCCCGCGCCGTCGAGCAGCGCCGCGGCCTTGGGCGGGTCGTACTTGAAGCCGAGCGCGTCGCGCTGGGCGGTGTCGACGTACTTCTCCCAGGTGGGCAGCAGGCCCGTCGGGTCGGCGGCCTTGACGATGTTGCCGTAGACCTTGCTGACGATGTCCGGGACGTTGACCGCGTGGGCGATCGCGAGCCGGAACTGCGGGTCGTCGAGCGGCGGCTTCTTGTCGTTGGTCACCAGCCACGCCGTGTTGCCGGACAGCATGTACGGCGCCTCGGGGAAGTAGGTGCTCACGTACCCGTTGTCCACCAGGGTGGAGATGCCGGGCAGGAAGTTGTTGGACAGGTCGATGCCGCCCTGCATCAGCAGGCCGAGCGCGACGTTGTTGGCGCCGTTGACGATGTCCACGATGTACTTGGGCTTGGCCTCGAGGCCCAGGGCTGCCTTCGCCCACCAGGTCTCGTTCCGCTCGTAGACCATGCGGTCCTCGGCGGCCGTCTTGTACTTGTACGGGCCCGTGCCCACGCCGTTGGCGTTGGTGTCGGTCAGGATGTCCTCGTTGGCCTTGGACTCCCAGATGTGCTTGGGCAGGATCGGCTTGTCGTACGTCCACAGCGCCCACTCCTGGTAGGCGGGGTCGCTGAACTTGACCACGACCGTGGACGGGTCGGTGGCCGTGGCGTCGGTGACGTAGTCCCAGATGTTCCAGCCGACGGCCTTGATCTTGCCCAGGCCGATGGTGAACGCCACGTCCTCGGCGGTGAACGGGGTCCCGTCCGACCAGGTCACGCCCGACCGGATCTTGATGGTGTAGGTCGTGGGGTCGGTCCAGGTCGCGCTCTCGGCGAGCCAGGGATCGAACGTGTCGGCGAACGGGTCGTACAGGAACAGGCTCTCGTACTGGAGCCCGACGGTGCCCATCGCCGCGTTCGGGTCAAGCGGGTTCCACGTGGACGGCGGACCCCACTGCTTGCCCGTGGTGTACAGGGTCTCGTTGCGCGGGTAGGTCTCGGCGCCCGCGGACGGCGCCGGCGTCACCTCGGCCGATGCCGCGGGCGTCGCGGGGGCGACGGTCTCGCCTCCCGGGCTCGCGGTCTGGCCGCTCGTGCCGCACGCGCCGACCACGATGCTCGCGATCGCGAGCAGGGCGGCGAGCCGTTTCGTGTATGCCATTGGCCGTTCTCCTCCACTGGTTCCCGTGATGCCTCGCGCGCTGGCGGAGGTGGTCTGCGATCTCAAGCCCGTGTCCCACCTCCCACCGTCGATTGCCGGATGACGAGCTCGGTCGGCAGCAGCACCCGGCGCGGTGCGCCGTCGCGGTCGCCGATCAGCTGGAACAGGCAGTTCACGGCCTCGGCCCCCTGGTCCCGGACGCCCTGGCGGATCGTCGTGAGCGGGGGATCCATGTGGGAGGCGAACTCGAGGTCGTCGAAGCCGGCGAGGGCGACGTCCTCGGGGATCCGCAGCCCGCGGGAGCGGATCACCTCGAGGGCGCCCAGCGCGGTCGAGTCGTTGGCGCAGAAGATGGCGTCGGCCCCCCGGTCGAGCAGGACCTCGGCGCCCGCCGCGCCGGACGGGGTGTTGAAGTCACCGTCCACCAGGAGGCCGTCGATCGGGAGCCCGGCCCGGGTCATCGCCCGCGTGTAGCCGGCGATCCGGTCCTCGCCGGCGACGGTCCGCCGCATGCCCGAGATGTGCCCCACCCGGCGCCGGCCGATCCCGATCAGGTGGGTCGTCATGGCGTCGGCGGCGTGGACGTTGTCGACGTCCACGTAGCTGGCTGAGCGGTCCGCCTTGCGGTGCCCGACCAGCACCGTGGGCAGCGACGACGCGAGCAGGCCGTCGACGAGCGGGTCGTCGAGGTTGTGGGCCGTGACGATGACGCCGTCGAGGAGGCCCATCGACAGGATGGTGTCGAGCGTCTCCTCCTTGGACCGGTTGCCCAGCCACAGCATCATCCCGGCGGCGACGTCCGCGAGGGCGCCGCTCATGCCCTGCATCAGCTGCCCGAAGTACGGGTCCTGGAACAGCAGGTGCGAGTCGATGTGCATCACCACGCCCACGACGCCGGACCGGCCGGAGGCAAGGGAGCGGGCCGCGAGGTTGGGCCGGAAGTTGGTCTCGACCAGGACGGACTGCACCCGGCGGCGCGTCCGCTCGGACACGCTGCCGCCGTTGATGACCCGCGAGACGGTGGCCCGCGAGACCCCGCTCAGGCGGGCGAGCTCGTCGATCGTCCTGGCCATCCGGATAGGGCTCCTCGGTACACGGGGACGCCGGCTGGATTGGAAGCGCTCCCAAAGTAGACCTCGACAAGGCGGTTGTCAAGCGTCAGAATGGACATGCGGAGTACGATGTCGGCGCGAGATCCGTTGAGACCGCTTTCATTCGAGGAGGAGATGAGGGTGCCCGAGCAGCCGTTCCCGCAGGGGTTCGCGTGGGGCGCCGCCACCGCCTCGTACCAGGTCGAGGGGGCCGTCACGGCGGATGGCCGCGGGGAGAGCATCTGGGACCGGTTCGCGCACACGCCCGGCCGGGTGGCCGGCGGCGACACGGGCGACGTCGCCTGCGACCACTACCACCGCTACCGCGAGGACGTGGCGCTGATGGGCGAGCTGGGCCTCGACGCCTACCGGTTCTCGGTGGCCTGGCCGCGCGTCGTGCCCACCGGCAGGGGGGCCGTGAACGCCGCCGGGCTGGACTTCTACGACCGGCTGGTGGACGAGCTGTGCGCCCGGGGGATCGCCCCCCACGCGACGCTGTACCACTGGGACCTGCCCCAGGCGCTGGAGGACGCGGGAGGCTGGCCGGAGCGGGCCACCGCCGAGGCGTTCGCCGCCTACGCCGATGCCGTGGCCCGGCGGATCGGCGACCGGACGGCCTCGATCGCCACGATCAACGAGCCGTGGTGCCCGAGCTACCTGGGCTACCGGGTCGGCGTCCATGCGCCCGGCCGCGCCGAGCCCGACGCCGCCCTCGCGGCCGCCCACCACCTGCTGGTCGGGCACGGGCTGGCGATCCAGGCGATCCGCGCCGCAGCACCCGGGACGCCGGCCGGGATCGTCCTCAACTTCGAGCCCAAGCGGCCCGCCACGGCGCACCCGCTGGACCTCGAGGCGGCCGCGGTCGAGCACGACCAGTACAACCGCTGGTTCCTCGACCCGCTCACGGGCGGCGACTACCCGGAGGCCGGCGCCCGCGCCTGGGGCTGGCGCCGGTCCGAGGTCCTGCCGGGGGACCTGGCGCTGATCGCCGTGCCGATCGACTTCATGGGCGTCAACTACTACACCTGCCGGACCGTCCGGTCTCCGCTGCTGCCGCCGCTCGACGAGCCGGACGTGCCACCGGAGCGGACGTCGCAGGGCTGGGAGGTGCACCCGGAGGGACTCACCGAGGTTCTCGAGCTGGTGCACTCGCGGACCGGCGACCTGCCCCTGTACGTGACCGAGAACGGGGCGGCCTATGACGTCGCCGTCGGCGGGGACCGGACCCGGGACCCCGAGCGGCTGGGCTACCTGCGCCGGCACGTGGCCGCGGCGCGGGCCGCCATCGACCAGGGCGTGCCCCTGAAGGGCTACTTCGTGTGGTCGCTGTTCGACAACTTCGAGTGGCACGAGGGGTACGCGCACCGGTTCGGGATCGTGGACGTGGACTTCGAGACGCAGGAGCGACGGGTGCGCGACAGCGGCCGCTACTGGGCGTCGCTCGCCGCGGCGCAGCACGCGGTGGCGGCGTGAGCGTGACGAGCGACGGCCTGGGCGATGGCGTGGGCGGACCGGAGGCGCGGCCGGCGCCGATCCCGTGGGAGGAGCGCGCCGCGGGCTCCTCCGCGGTCGTGTGGCGGTCGAGCCGCAACCCGATCATCCCGCGCGACCTGCTGCCCCGCTCGAACAGCATCTTCAACTCGGCGGTGGTCCCGTTCCGCGACGGGTTCGCCGGCGTGTTCCGGGTGGACGACACCGTCCGGACGATGAACGTCCACGCGGGCCGCAGCCGCGACGGCGTCGCCTGGGACATCGACCCCACGCCGATCCGGTTCCTGCCGGCGGACGACCGGGTTCGCGAGATCCAGGCGACGTTCACGCACGCGTACGACCCCCGGGTGACGTGGCTCGAGGACCGCTGGTACGTGACCTGGTGCAACGGCTATCACGGGCCGACGATCGGGATCGCCTGGACGCAGGACTTCGAGACGTTCCACCAGCTGGACAACGCGTTCCTGCCGTTCAACCGCAACGGCGTGCTGTTCCCGCGCCGGATCGGCGACCGCTACCTGATGCTCAACCGGCCCAGCGACAACGGGCACACCGCCTTCGGCGACATCTACCTCTCGGAGAGCCCGGACCTCGTCCACTGGGGCCGCCACCGGCACGTGCTGGGTCCCGTGCCCTGGACCTGGGAGTCCACGAAGGTGGGCCCCGGGCCGACGCCTCTCGAGACCAACGAGGGCTGGCTGCTGATCTACCACGGCGTCCTGACGTCGTGCAACGGGTTCGTGTACTCGATGGGGGCGGCGCTGCTGGACCTCGACCGGCCGTGGAGGGTCGTCGGGCGGGGCCGCCACTACCTCCTCTCGCCGCAGGTGTCGTACGAGCAGGTGGGCGACGTGCCCAACGTGGTGTTCCCGTGCGCCGCGCTGGTGGACCGGGACGCGGACCGGGTCTCGATCTACTACGGGGCCGCCGACACCGTGACCTGCCTCGCCCACGCGCACCTGTCCGAGCTGGTGGCCTTCGCCCGCGGCCACTGACCGGGGTCACGACGCGGCTCGGAGACCGAAGCCAGGTTTCGCGTGCGCCGCGCAACACGGACGCCGACCGCGGAGCCGACGCTCGACGACACCGTGTGGCCCGCGGTCTATGCCGTCCGCCGCCGTCCTCGGATCAGCGCATGCGCGGCGGCGACGACGAACCCGACCGCCGCGCCCACGATCACCGCGGTCAGGAGCGCCCACGAGTCCAGCGGTCGGGGCACCGAGAGCCATTGACCGAGGGAGTCCAACCCGTCGAGCGTCCGCGGCCACAGGGCCAGGAACAGGACACCGCCCGCCACGGCCCCGACGGCCGTTGAGGCGACGGAACCGAGCCGATCGCGAGGTGCAACGGGAACGACCACGACGAGCGCGAGTGCGATGGTCAGGGCGAGCGCGGGTGTCCCGAGCCCGACGTTGGAGAACAGGCCCGTGTCCTTCGCGCACTCGACCTCGGTGACGTTGAGCGGGCCGAGGCACATCGCCACGCCGCCCCCGCCGAATATGAGCGCGACGGGAGCGCCGAGCAGGACGACGATCGCCGCGACGACGAGGCGGCTGCGTTGGCTCATGGCTCCACCATCCTCGCAGCGGGCCCCTGGTCAATGCGGGGCATCCCGCAACGGCGACGCGATGGTGCGTGGCCGTGAACCCCATCAGGAGCGGGACGTCCCGTGCCACGCGGGAGAAGAGGCTCAGCCGACGACGCC
>CAYJOH010000048.1:2154-10100 GCA_964371685.1 uncultured Anaerolineaceae bacterium | reverse complement strand
TGGCCTCGGCCGGCCGGTTGGCGTCAGCCTGTAGGTGGTGCCGCGGGCACGGGCCCCGCCGCCGCGCGCCGCAGCTCGACCCGGTTGAACTCCGGCATCGCGAGCGCGAGCGCGCCCACCCCGATCAGCGACAGCAACCCGCCGGACACGACCGACATCGACGGCCCGATGACGGCCGCGACTGCGCTCGCCTCCGCATCCCCGATACGCGGGCCGCCGGTCACGACGAGGATGTGGATCGAGGACACACGGCCGCGCAGCTCGTCCGGCGTGAGGAGCTGGACGATCGCGCTGCGCAGCACGGCGCTGATGACGTCGGCACCGGCGGCGATCGCGAGGCACAGGAGCGCCAGCGGGAAGCTGAACGTGGCGAGGCCGAAGCCGATGATGCCGACGCTCCACACCGCGACCGCGACGAGGACCGCGCGCCCGGGCCGGCGCACCGAGGACGTCCAGCCGCTGAACACCGCGGCGACGAGCGCGCCGAGGCCGATCGCGGACGACATCAGCCCCACGCCGGCCGGGCCGACCCGGAACACGTCCAGCGCGAGCGCGGGGAACAGCGAGCGGGGCGACCCGAACACCATCGCGTTGATGTCCACGATGAACGTCGCCAGGAGCTCCCGTCGGCTGCGGGCGTAGCGGAGGCCCTCGACCACCGTGCTGAGGCGGGGGCGGACGGCGCCGGGCGCGGGCGGGATTGGGGCGATCAGCAGCAGGGCCACGATCGCCGCCCCGAACGTGACGACGTCGATCAGGTACGCGGCCGCGATCCCGGCCGTCGCCAGGACGATGCCGCCGATCGCCGGCCCGATCACCGCGCTGCCGTTGAACACCAGCTGGTTCATCGCGATCGCCGCGGTGAGGCGCTCCGGCGGGACGAGGCGCGGGATCGCGGACGCGCGGGCGGGCTGGTCGATCGCCCCGAGGCCGGCCGCGACAAACGCGGCCACGTAGATCGCCGCGACCGACGGGTCCGGCAGCAGCGCGATCACCGCCAGCGCGAGGCTGCTGGCCGCCAGCCCCGCCTGGGTCACGAGCAGCAGCCGGCGCCGGTCCACCGCGTCCGCCACCGCGCCGCCACCGAGCGCGAACACGAGGATCGGGACGAGCTGGACGATCGAGAGCAACCCGACCGCGAGCAGGTCCCCGGTCAGCACGTAGACCTGGTAGGGCAGGACGATCGAGGTGATCATCCGGCCGACGGTGCTGATCGCCTGGCCGAGCCACAGCAGGCGGTAGTCCCGGTCGTGGCGCAGGGGCGCGGGGTCCGCGAACAGTCCCGACAACCGGCGGCGGGGCCGAGGTTCGGGCGCGGGCCGGGGTTCGGGCGCGGGGTCGGGCATCGCTCCCATCGTCGCATCCCGGGTCGCCCGGCGCCGCCCGGCCCGCGCGGTGGCGATAATCAGCCGTCGGCCGGGCGGACCAGCCGCACCCCAAGCTCGGAGGCCGATGTCGTGACCGAGGATCGAGGGTCGAGGGGCGCCGGCGCGGACCGGCCGCTGGTGCGCGTGGAGCATCCGGCCGCGGGGCCGGAGGGGCCGTTGGACGGCGTCGCGCTGGTGACGCTGGACCGCCCGGAGGCGCTCAACGCGCTGAGCTTCCGCCTCGTCGCGGAGCTCGCCGACGCGCTCGAGGCGCTGGACGGGGATGCCGACGTGCGCGCGATCGTGCTCACCGGGGCGGGCTCGCGCGCGTTCGCGGCCGGGGCGGACATCCGCGAGATGGCTGACGGGACGCCCGAGACGCTGGCCGCCGAGGGCAGCTTCGACCGCTGGGACACGGTGGGGCGGCTGCGGACGCCGCTCATCGCGGCGGTCCGCGGGTTCGCGCTGGGCGGTGGCTGCGAGCTGGCGATGGCGTGCGACATGATCGTGGCGGCGGACACGGCGACGTTCGGGCAGCCCGAGGTGAAGATCGGGGTCATCCCGGGCGCCGGGGGCACGCAGCGGCTGGTGCGGGCGATCGGCAAGGCGAAGGCGATGGAGCTGGTGCTCACCGGGCGCTCGATCGACGCGCGCGAGGCGGAGCGCCTGGGACTGGTCACACGGGTCGTCGAGCCCGACCAGACGGTGCCGGCCGCCCTCGAGCTGGCCGGGCGGATCGCGGCCCTGCCGCCGCTCGCCGTGCGGGCCGCCAAGGAGGCGATCGCGCGAGCGGAGGAGCTGCCGCTGTCGGCCGGGCTGGCGTGGGAGCGGCAGGCGTTCCTGGGCCTGTTCGCCACCGGCGACCAGAAGGAGGGGATGGCCGCCTTCCTCGAGAAGCGGCCGGCACGCTGGACCGGTCGCTGACCCGGATCGATCACGAGCGCGGTCGCGTCGGCCGATCGCCATCACCCGGGTCGCGCCACGCACCGTTTGCTAGCATCCGCCCATCGGGGACCGCTCCGACCGCCGACGAGGGTCGATGCCGATCGAGCTGAACGCACTCTGGCTGGGCATGCTCCTGCTGGCCGTCCTCGTCGCGGCGGCGGCCGGGGGGCTGGTTGGCCGACGCGTCCGCCTGTGGCGCGAACGACGCACGGAGCGGGCGAGGCTCGCCTCGATCGCCGCGCGGCCCGCGGCACCGCCGGTGGCACCGCTCGCGGTACCCGCGCCGCCACCGCCGCCGGTCGCGCCGGCCGGATCATCGCCGATCTCCACGCCCCCGCCGGCCGTCGCATCCCCGGCACCCGCGGTGGCGCCCCCGGCACCCGCGGTGGCGCCTCCGGGGCCAGCCGTCCCGGCGACGCGGCCGTCCGCCCCGACGTTCGTCCTCGACGACCGGCCCCGGCCCACGTCCGAGCTCGCACGACGCCTCGCCGCCGCTCCGCCACCCGTGCCCACCCGCATCCCGTCGCCCACCGCTCCGGCCCTTGCGTCGCGGACCCCGGCGCCGACGGTCGTCGCGATGGACCGGCGTGTCGCCACGGATCCCGGTCGCGCCGCGCCGGATCCGGATCCAGCCGCGACCCGCCCCGCTCGGCCCGGCCGGCGGATCGCCACGGCCGGCGCGTTCGGGGGCGCGATGCTCGCCCTCGCCCTGTTCGTGATCCTCGGGGGCGGGCCGTTCCGTTCCGATGGCGCCGTCCTCGAGGCGACCGGGACACCCGACGAGACCGTCTTCGGCGCGGAGACGCTCCCGGGCGCGTCCGGCTCGATGGACCCATCGCCGTCCGGCCCTGGCACCCTGTTGCCGGGCGGCTTGCCCGCGCCGGGCACCGCGGGGAACGGCGGCACCACAGGCGGGGGCGGCGGCACCACGAACGGCGGTACCGCGGGTGGCGCCACGGGCGGCGGCTCGACCGGATCGACCCCGGCACCGGGCGGCGCGACCCCGACGCCGACCCCCGGCGGCGGCCCCCCCCCCGGCCCCCCCCGCGGCGGCCCCGGGGCCCCCCCCCCGCCGGCCCCCCCCCCCCCCCCGCCCAACCCCCCCCCCCCCCCCCCCCCCGCCCCCACCCCAACGCCCACGCCGCAGTGGGCCCTCGGCTTCGAGTGGATCGTCAACGGGCTGACCGTGACGTTCGAGAACACCTCGACCGGGCCGGGGACCTGGACGTGGGACTTCGGCGACGGGGGCTCGTCCACCAAGCGGAGCCCCAACCCGCACACGTACGCGACGGCCGGCACGTACACCGTCCGGCTCACGGTGGTCCGCTCCGGGAACGCCGAGTCCGTCGTGCGCCAGGTGCTCGTGCCCTAGGCGTACGTGCCCTAGGCGTACGTGCCCCAGGCCAGGGCCGCCGCCACGGTGAGCCCGCAGCCGCCGATCACCAGCCGCAGGACCGGGGCGGGGATCCGTCGCGCCAGCCAGGGGCCGGCCAGGCCGCCGACGAAGAACCCCGCCGCCAGTGGGACGACGCACGCCCAGGCCACCGGCCCGAACAGCACGAACCCGAGCGCCGCCACGCCGTTGGCCACCCCGGACAGCACGGCCTTGGCCGCGTTCACGTCCACGAGCGGGCGATCGATGATCGAGGCCAGGGCCACGATCGCGAGGATGCCACCCGCGGCGCCGAAGTAGCCGATGTAGACCGCGGTCGCGAAATACGCCGCGGCCGTGACTGCGGTGATGCCCCGGGGCACGAACCGGGGACGCGCCGCGAGCCGCGGCTGGACCACCACCAGGACGGACGCGCCCGCGATCAGCAGCGGCGCGACCAGCTCGAACCAGCGGCCGGGCAGGGCGAGCAGCAGCGCGGCACCCGTGATCCCGCCCGCGGCGGCCACCAGCGCGAGGCGGCGCAGGACGGGGCCCTGCCCCGCGAGCTCCGGCCGCGCGCCGATCGACGCGCCGATCCCGTTGAACACCAGCGCCACGGTGTTGGTCACGTTGGCGGCCACCGGCGGCAGGCCGACCGCGAGCAGCGCCGGGTAGGTCACCAGCGAGGCGAGACTGACGAGCACGCTGATGATGCCGCCCGCGAACCCGGCGCCGAGCAGGAGGAGGGCCTGCGAGGGGGTGATGTCCACGCGGGCGAGTCTACGGTCGGCGCCCCGCCCGGGCGGCCCGCGGCGCGGCGGATCCCGCCCGCAGCGCCGGCCCATCGATCAGGACACCATCGTGGAGCGGCGCAGCGCCTCGTACCGGAGGCCGTTGGCATCGAGCACGAAGGCATCGAGCGCGAGGCCGTTGGGGTCCATCTCCGAGAACTCGTCGTTGAGCCATGCAACGAAGGCCCGGTCCGTGTCCGGCGGCAGCGAGATCAGGATGTCACGCATCGGCGCGATCAGGCACTGCGGCCCGGCACCGAAGATCCGCTCCAGCTCGTCCGGGACGAGGACCAGGGCCGACGCGCAGCCGACGCCCGACTGCAGGACCCGTGCCGGCACCCCGTCGAGCGTCTGCTTCACGAGATCCCGCGGCCGCACCGGCCGGAGCCGCTCGCGCAGGTTGGCGAGGCCCGTGGCGACGAGGTCCGCTGGCCCGATCGGCCAGGACTGGAGCAGGCTCTCCCCGACGACGAGGAACGCCGGGCCGATGTCGATGCCGAACCCGGTGGGGATGCCGGGCGGCAGGGTGACGCGGAACGGCTCCCCGGCCGCCGCGGGCATCGCCCGGCGACGGGGCAGGATCGGGATCACGCTGGGGGCCAGGACGGGCCAGTCCAGGTCCGGTGGCAGCCCGCCCATCGCCCGGAGCACCGCGTCCGGCGTCGCCTGCTCCATCCCGTTGCCGAGGTCCCAGGTGCGATACCGCTTGCCCGCCTTGCGCCGGCGCTTCTCGCGTCGCTTCTCTCGCTCGTTCATGGCGCCACTGTGATCGGGCCCGCTCACCCGCGGCCAAACCGCCGCTTGCCTGGGACTTATGCGTATCGAACGATGCATGCCGTCCGGGGGAGCCGCGGAGCCGCCGGGCCGCGGGCCGGATCGGTGGGCACATTGAGGTGCGCTCGTCGCGACGACTACCGTCCCGGATGACGGGCTGCCCGCGCCCCCACCGACCGAGGTGCCACCTCCGATGGAGCTGAACGTTCTCCTGCCGCTCCTCTCGTCCACGCTCTCGTTCGTGTTCGCGCTGTTCCTGCTCGACCAGTGGCTCGAGCGACGGCGCTCCTACCAGCTCATCTGGACCATCGGAATGGCCTGGTACGGCATCTCCGCCGGCACCGAGTTCTGGGGCGCCGCCTTCGGCTGGAGCGAGCCGCTGTACCGGACCTGGTACCTGATCGGCGCGGTGTACGTGGCGGCCTGGCTGGGCCTGGGCACGATGTTCCTGCTCGGCAGGACCCGGTTCGGCTACGGGGCGGCGATCAGCTTCGTGCTCGCCGGGCTGTTCACGTTCCTGTCCTGGCGGCGGTACGAGTACGCCGATGCCGCAGGGACCGAGATCCTCTACCCGCTGGTCGCGGTCGGGGCGGCCGTGGCGATCGCGATCGCGACCTACCGCGCGAAGGGCCAGTGGGCGCCGCTGGCCGGGGTGCTGATCGTGGGTGGCTCGCTGCTCGCGGTCCCGATCGTCCTGCTGGCGCCGCTCGAGGCGCCCGGCTACGTGCTCGACGCCAGCGGGATCCCGATCGGCGATGCGATGCCCGGCTACACGCGGCTGCTGACGCCGCTGTTCAACGTGACGGGCGGCTTCGCGCTCGCCTTCGGCGCGCTGTACAGCACCTACGTGTTCATGCCCAAGGTGCGCGTGATCCGCTACGACCTGCGGCGGGACGGCGGGGCGCTCCGCTTCCTCGGGAGCCTCGCGGTTGCCCCGATCGCGATCACCGTCAACCTCGTCGCCTCGATCCCGGCCACGCTCCGGGCGCTCGTCACGGGCCGGCTCCACAGCCGGGTGCCGGCGACGATCCTGCTCGCGATCGGCGGCTTCGTCCCGTCCGTGACCAGCGGCCTGTCCCGGTTCGGCGTGACCGAGACGTTCTTCCTGGGCGAGCTGCTGGGCGTCGTGTTCCTGTTCGCGGGCTTCCTGGTGTCGATCGAGGTGTTCCGCGAGATCCGGATCCCGTTCACCCGGCGCGTGCTGCGCGTCCGCCACGAGACGGCCTGACACCGGGCCAGCTCGACATCGAGCCCGGGCCCCTCACCCGACCGCGGACGCGACCTCCACCTCGCGGACCGGCGGCAGCGCCTCGGGTCGCCGGTTGGCGAGCACGGGGATCTGGCGCCGGGCGGCGGCGACGGCGGCGATGTCCAGCTCGGCCCGCACGATCCCCTCCTCCGGGCCCAGCGCCGCCACGACCCGCCCCCAGGGGTCCACGATCATCGAGTGGCCCCAGGCCGGGATCGCGCCCCGCCCTCCGGGACCGCAGCCGCCGGCGGCGATCACCCAGGCGCCGTTCTCGATCGCGCGCGCCCGGAGGAGCACCTCCCAGTGGTCGCGGCCCGTGCGCTCGGTGAACACCGCGGGCACCGCCAGGACCCGGGCACCGGCCAGCGCGAGCGCCCGATACAGCTCCGGGAACCGCAGGTCGTAGCAGATCGACAGCCCCAGGCCCGTCCCGTCCACGTCCGCGACCACCGCCCGGTCGCCGGGCGTCACCCGCGCCGACTCCCGGTCCGCCGGCCCGTCGTCGACCGACACGTCGAACAGGTGGAGCTTCCGATACCGGGCGACGAGCGTGCCGGCCCGGTCGAACAGGACGGCGGTGTTGTACGGACGGGCGGCATCGCCCGACGCCTCGGCGTGGCTGCCGGCCAGCACCCAGCAGCCGTGATCGAGCGCGATGGCCGCGAAGGGCGCGGTCGTGGGCCCCGGGATGGGCCGCGCCGAGGCGCGGAAGCCGTCGTCTGTGCCCCGGTACTGGACGTACTCCGGGAGCACCACGAGGTCCGAGCCCGCCGCGGCCTCGCGCGCCAGCGCCGCCGCCCGGGCGATGTTGTCGTCGACGTCGCCGCGCGCCTCGAACCCGACCAGCGCGGCCCGCAGGATCCCCATCACCCGCGATGGTACGGCGAGCGGCAGCGCGCCAGCGCTCGGGTAGGCTCCGCGCCACCGGATGACACGATCCCGGGCCGGACCCGGGGAGCGCAAGGAGGCTCCGCGATGCCCGAAACCGCCTTCGGCCTGTCCACCCTCGGCCAGGTCCTCGTGCCCGTGCGTGACGCCGTGACGGCCGCGGCGTTCTACCGCGACCGGCTGGGGCTGCGGTTCCTGTTCGCATTCCCGCACATGGCCTTCTTCGACGCCGACGGGGTGCGGCTGTACCTGGCGGAGCCCGAGGAGCCGGACTTCGACGGCAGGGCCACCCTGTACTTCCAGGTGGCCGACATCACCGCGGCGGTCGAGGCCCTCGAGGCCCGCGGCGTGGTGTTCGGGGAGCGGCCGCACGTCGTCCACCGCGACGCGTCGAGCGAGCTGTGGATGTGCTTCACGAAGGATCCCGACGGCAACAACATCGGGCTGATGAGCGAGCTGCCGGTCGCGGGCTGACGACGGCGCTCCTCCCGGTCCCCTTGGCGCGTCCCTCTCGGTCGCCGGGCGGACGGCGGCGCTCCCCCTGCGCCCCGGGCGCGTCC
>CAYJOH010000048.1:0-2054 GCA_964371685.1 uncultured Anaerolineaceae bacterium | reverse complement strand
TGGAGGTCCCGGCCGGGTCGTGGCGGGGTGGCGAACGCGCGCCGCGGACCCGGGGTCTCAGCCCTGGAGCGAACGCCCCCGGACCTCGGCCAGGCGCCGCTCGAGGAACGCGCGCTCCGGCGCGTTGTGTGCCAGCGCGAGCGCCCGCCGATACGCCTCGTCCGCCTCGGCCCAGCGCGCCATCCGGCGCAGGAGGTCGCCGCGGGCAGCGTGAAAGAACCGGTACTCCGCCATTGCCGGGTCACCTGCCAGCGCGTCCACCGCGGCCAGCCCCGCCGCCGGCCCGGCCACCTCGGCGACGGCCACGGCGCGGTTGAGCCTCACGACCGGCGACGGCGCCAGCCGGGCCAGCACCTCGTACAGGCCGAAGATCTGCGGCCAGTCCGTCGCGGCGGCGGTGGGCGCCTCGTCATGCACCGCCGCGATCGCCGCCTGGAGCTGGTACGGCCCCACCCGACCCATCCGCAGCGCCCGGTCCACCAGCGCCCGGCCCTCCATGATCGCTGCGGCGTCCCACCGCCCGCGGTCCTGGTCCTCGAGGCGCACCAGCTCGCCGGCGAGCCCCTCGCGCGCGGGTCGGCGCGCGTCCGTGAGCAGCTGCAGCGCGAGCAGGCCGACGACCTCCGGCTCGTCGGGCAGCAGCTCCGCCACGATCCGCGTCATCCGGATCGCCTCGGCGCACAGCTCGCGGCGGATGAGCGTGTCGCCGGCGGTCGCGTCATAGCCCTCATTGAACACCAGGTACAGCACGCGCAGCACGGGCTCCAGGCGCTCGGCGAGGCGGTCCGAGGCCGGAACCTCGTACGAGATGCCGGCCTCGCGGATCTTGCGCTTCGCCCGGACGAGGCGCTGGGCGAGCGTCGGCTCGGGCACGAGGAAGGCGCGGGCGATCTCGGGCGTCGTGAGCCCGCCGAGCGTGCGCAGGGTCAGGGCGACCGAGGCCTCGGGCGCGAGCGCCGGGTGGCAGCAGGTGAAGATCAGCCGGAGCTGGTCGTCCGGGATCGGGGCCATCTCGTCCTCCGCGGCGGCGAGCAGCACCGCCTCCCGGCGGGCCGCCTCGAACGCCTCGTCACGGGCGATCGCCGCGGCCTTGTCCGCGAATCGGCGCGCGCGCCGCGCCCGGTCGATGGCACGGTTGCGGGCCGTCGTCGTGATCCACGCGCCCGCGTTGGCCGGGATGCCGTCCGCGGGCCAGCGCTCGAGCGCGACGACGTACGCGTCCGCGACCGCCTCCTCGGCGAGGTCGAAGTCGCCGAGGACCCGGATCAGCGTCGCGACCGCCCGCCCGTGCTCCTCGCGGAAGGCACGGGCGACGGCATCGCGGGGCGAGGGATCGGCGATCAGCCGAACTCCACGATCGGGCGTACCTCGATCTTGCCGAACCGGGCGCCCGGCACGCGGGCGGCGGCCTCGATGGCCGCGTCGAGGTCCTTCGCGTCGATCAGGTAGTAGCCGCCGAGGTGCTCCTTGGTCTCGGCGAACGGCCCGTCGGTGACGATCCGGCGGCCGTCACGCACGGACACCGTGGTCGCGTCGGTGACCGGCTGGAGCGCCTCGCCACCCAGGTACTGGCCCGTGTCCCGGAGCCACTGGCTGAAGGCGTTGTACTCGGGCATCATCGCGGCCCACTCCTCATCGGTGGGCGGCGTGGCCGGGGGCTCCTCGTAGATCAGCAGCAGGTAGCGCACGTCGCGGTGCCTCCATGTTCGCGGGGCCCGGTGACTCCGGTCCGCCATCCTAGCGACGAACGGGCCACGCGGGAATCGACAGGGCGTCGGGGCTACACTGGCCCCCCACCCACCCCCCCACCGGCCCCCGCGGGAACCCCCGGGGCGGCGGGGCCCCCCCGCCCGCCGCCCCCCCGGCCCGCCGCGGCACGGCCGGTGGTGCCGGACCAGGGACCGCCCGGTCGCGCGGCGCCCGCGCGCGCGCGAGCCACCAGCGTCGATGAGGCCTGCCCGGTGACATCCAAGCGATCGGCCGCGATCCGCCGCCTGCTTGCCGACCTCCGCCGGCCCGAGACCCGGGGCGACGCCCTGCGGCGCGTGCGGCGG
>CAYJOH010000047.1:0-10194 GCA_964371685.1 uncultured Anaerolineaceae bacterium | reverse complement strand
CGCGAGGCCCGCGAGGCATTGGCCCGGTGCGAGGAGCAGGCCGCGCTCGCCGCGGCGGCCTCGGCCGCCGGCCAGCCGCCCGCCGAGGAGCCCACGTCGCGCGACCTCGCCTGGCCGACGACCCGCGAAGAGGCGCCGGTGGCCGCCACCGGGCCTGGCGCCGGCGACGAGCTGACCGAGCTCGCGGTGGTGACCCGCATCCTGCGCGGCGACCGGCCGGCGCGGGAGCGCCTGATCGCGTCGCTGGCGGCCGGCGACGCGGCGGGAGCCCGCGACTGGCAGCTGCGGATCACCGGGCTGGTCGACGCGATCGCCGCCCGGGCCATCGAGGACGGCTTCCTCGATCTGCCGGACACGGGCTTCTGGGGCCTGTTCACGCATCGCGAGCGCCGCGAGATCGTCGCGGCGCTGTCCGCGCTCGGCTTCCGCTTCGACGGGCGCGGCGGCTTCGCCGACGACCGGGTCCCCGCGCAGCGGGACCTGTCGCTGGCCGTCGGCTACGCCGGCCTGGACCGGATGCGGATCCGGATGTGGCCGCGGGAGTCCGAGCTCGGCGGGCTGTACACCGAGGCCACCGTCGCCGCCGACGAGTGGCTGATGAGCGAGGCCGGCGACCTCTCGCTCGGCCGCATGGTGGACGCGCTGGGCGCCCGGGCCGCCGAGCTCGCGGACCTGTGGAACGCCTGGGGCCGCGTCCGGCCGGCGCTCCTCGCCACCACCTGAGTCAGCCGGCGTCCTCGTCCTCGCCGCTCGCGTCGGGCGGGGTCGGATGCGCGTGCTCGGCGGCTCCCTCGGCTTCCTCGTCCTCCTCGATCACGATCACGCGCAGCGCCTCGGCCGCCTCGACGCCGATTGCCTGGCCCTCCTCGCGGGCCCACTCGCGGATCCGGGGCTCGAGTCGCTCCGGGTGCCGGATCTGGCTGGGGTGCGCGCGCAACGCGTCGAGCTTCCGGTCCAGGGTGCCGGTCACGTCCACCCACGCGGATGGGTGATTCGACCAGAACAGGTACAGCCGTCGGACGACGTGGGGTGCCAGGCCGTCGCGGGCGAGCCAGGGGAAGGACATGGCGTTCCGGGCGGCCGGGTACACGGCATCGACCGCCGCCATCCCCGCGGCGCGATGATCGGTGTGGTTCACCCCGCCGTCCGAGTGGAACAGCGTCTCCGGGTCCACGGCCAGCACGGCGTCCGGACGGAAGGTCCGGATCTCGCGCACCAGCTGCTCGCGCAGGGCGAGGTCGTTCGCGAGCGCGCCGTCCGGCTGGTGGAGGAACGTGACCCCGGCGTAGCCGACGACCGCCGCCGCGGTCCGCTGCTCGGCCTCGCGGACCGCGGCCAGCTCCAGCGGGTCGGTCGCCCAGTCGTCGGCTCCGGCGTCGCCGCTGGTACAGCACACGAGCCAGCCGGCGGACCCGTCGTCGATCCAGCGCGCCGCCGTCGCGGCCGGGCCAAAGTCCGCGTCGTCCGGGTGCGCCACGATCAGCATGAACCGGTCGGGACGCCAGCGGTGGGGCGTATTCACGGTGTCGGCCATCGCGGCGGACCTCCCTGGTTGCGCCCGTCTCGAACGGGCCGGACCACAGGTTGCAGAAATGTTGCAGTTGTATCGTGTGGTAGATTCCGCGCCGAGGCTTCGCTCGTCTCCCCCCACGAGCGAAGCCTTGTTTCGTGCTCGCCGTCAGCCCGCTCGGGCCGCGGCGGCGGCCTCCAGCGCGGCCAGCACCTCGGCCGCGTGGCCGTCCGCCTTGACCTTCGGCCAGGCCGTCGCGATCCGCCCGTCGGGATCGACGAGGAAGCTGGACCGGACGATCCCCATGTAGGTCCGGCCGTAGTTGACCTTCTCCTGCCACGCGCCATACGCCTCGGCCGCGGCGTGGTGCACGTCGGACAGGAGCGGAAACCCGAGGCCGAACTTGGAGCGGAACGCCGCGTGGCTGTCCGCGCCGTCCGTGCTGATCCCCCAGATCTCGGCGCCCAGCGCGCGGAGCTCGCCGGTCAGGTCCCGGAACTGGCAGGCCTCGGTCGTGCAGCCGGGCGTGTCGTCCCTGGGGTAGAAGTAGACGACCGTCCACGATCCGCGGCGATCTGACAGGCGGTGGGTCGTCCCGTGCTCGTCGGGGAGCGTGATCTCGGGCGCCGGGTCGCCGACATCGGGCACGCTGCTCATGGGCGCGAGGATAGCCCTCCGGCGCCCGGAGCGATCTCGACGACCAGGAGGCGACCCGCCCGCAGGGTCACGGCGGCGTCCGGGCGCTCGCGGACGTTGGACAGGCCGCGGGCGGGCCCGGCGGGCAGTGGCTCGTCGTGCAGCGGGTACCGGAAGCCCGCCGTGGTCACGCCCACGGCCTCGCCACCGAACGGGAGGAGCGTGACGATCGCTCCGAGCGGGCCCGGCAGGGCCCGGGTCACCGGTGCGCCGTCGGGTCCCGCGGTGACCAGCGAGACCCGGGCACCGGCGTCGAGGAGCACGACATCGTGGTCCGCGAGCGCCGGGTGCGCCAGCAGCCACAGGTTCGCGAGCGCATGGTCCAGCCGCGGCCCGCCGAACGCGCCCAGCACGGTGACCCTGGTCGCCCCCAACCCCGCCGCGGCGAGCAGCGCGAGCTCGGTGTCCGACTCGTCCTTGTCCGCCGGCGCCCGGCGGATCGGCAGGCCGGCGCGCTCGGCTGCGGCGACATCGGCCGGCCCGAGCGAGTCCAGGTCGCCCACCAGGAGCGTCGGCCGGAGGCCGGCGCGTGGCGCCCGGAGGAGCCCGCCGTCGGCGGCGACGACGTCCTCGACCCCGTCCGCCCAGCCGGGCCAGGCCGCGTCCAACGCCGCCCGCGAGGGCACGTCGCCATCCGCGACCACCACGACGTGCCGCGGTGGGCGGACCGGGCCGGGATCGGGAGCAGGCTGCCGTGCCACCTGGGGATCGTAGCCCCCGCACGCGGTCGGCGGCCCGCGTCGTGTAGACTCGCGGCCGTGCCCGACACCCCGATTCCCGCGCCGATCCAGCGGGTCGTCGACGCCGCCGCCCGCAAGGGCGTGAGCCTCGAGATCCGGGTGTTCGCCGAGTCCACGCACACGGCGGAAGAGGCCGCGGCCGCGGTCGGCGCCGAGCTCGGGCAGATCGTCAAGTCGCTGGTGTTCGTCGCGCCGGATGCGGACGAGGCGCTGGAGCCGATCGTGTGCCTCGTCTCCGGCCCCAACCGGGTGGACCTCGCGCGGCTCGCCGCGGTCACCGGCGAGCCGGACGTCCGCCGCGCGAGTGCCAGCGAGGCGCGCGAGCTGACCGGGTACGTGATCGGCGGCATCCCGCCCATCGGCCACCCGCGACCGCTGCGCGTGGTCATGGACCCGGACCTCGGGCGCTTCCCCGTGGTCTGGGCGGCCGCGGGGACCCCGACCGCCGTGTTCCCCGTCCCGCCCGCGACCCTGCGGATGCTCGCCAACGCGCACGTCGCCCCGATCTGCGAGGAGCGCCGGCAGGCGGACGTCCTCGCCGAGGGCACGGGCCTCGCCGGCTCGCCGGCCACGCCGCAGAACGCCGGCGCCTAGGCGCCGTCGCACGTGGCCAACGAACCCAGGCACGCCGTGGTCGGGTTCCCCGGCGG
The DNA here is from genome assembly GCA_964371685.1 of uncultured Anaerolineaceae bacterium. Lineage (GTDB taxonomy): Bacteria > Chloroflexota > Limnocylindria > Limnocylindrales > CSP1-4 > CAIXZV01. Next base: position 6,598 of record CAYJOH010000047.1, on the reverse strand, counting down.
CCTGCGTGCCAGCCTGCGGTGGGGCGGCAGCGGCGAGGCGGCGTCAGTGTTCGCGCTGTCGGAGGCCGGCGGGCCCCTCGCGGATCTCGGCGAGCTCACGGGCCCCGAGCCGGACCGCCGCTGCCGGGCCGAGATCCGCGTCGAGACGCCGAGCGGGCCGTGGACGGTCCGCCTCGCCTCGCTGATCAGCGATGCGCCGGCCGGGCTGCTGTGGGACACCGAGGGCCTGCTGGTCGTGAAGTACGGCTTCCACGCCTACGCGTTCGAGGCCCGCACGGGCGCGCTGCGCTGGAGCCACCGCTCGGCCTCGCCCCTGCTCGTGGTCCTCGGGTCGTCGCGGCTGCCGCACGTGATCGTCCAGGCGGAGATCGAGACGTTCGCGCTCGAGGCCGACGGCGAGGTGGCCTGGCGGGTCGCGCATTCGGACGTCGTGACGGGCGCGGAGCTGGTCGGCGGACGGCTGGTCGTGACCAGCTTCGACGGCCAGGTGCGGGCGATGGACCCGCTCACCGGACGCGACACGGGCTGACGCCGACGCGTCGGTCACCGGCCGGCAGGCCCGCGCGATGTGGATGCGACGTGGACAACTGGCGCGAGATCGGGCGGTCCGGGGTGGATAAGCGCGTTGACCGGTTCGCCGCCGCGCCGTAGCGTGGATTCCAGCCCGAAGGGGCCGAGCGATGCTAACGGCGGCGATCACCTCAACGCCCACGCGTCGAGTAGGTTCCTTCGGGCCGTTGATTCCCCCTCGGCCCCGCGTCCGGCCCGTCCTCGGGGTGCGCCCGCCGGCGCCGGTATGATCGCGGCGTGATCCCCCCGTTCCTGGTCGTCGCCGGTATCGCCGCGCTCGTCGCCGGCTGGCTGGTCATGCGCCGGATGGGGGGCCGGGCACGGATCGGCCGCATCCTCGCCGTGACCCCGGTCGTGTCCGTCGCCGAGGCGCGATCGATCGCCGAGCGCGGCGGGACCCGCTACGTGGGCGTCCTCGGGCGCATCGATTCCGAGCAGGAGTTCGAGGACGAGAACCACCGCCCGCTCGTCTACCGCCGGACGCGGCTCGAGACGGCCGCCGGGTCCCGCTGGACGGCCGTCGAGGACGTGCGCCAGGTCGTCCCGTTCGAGGTCTCCGAGACGCTGGCGACGATCGCGGTGGACGCGGACGCCCTCGACGAGGGCCTGGTCGTCGTCACCCGCGAGGCCGAGGGCACCGCGGCGGACGTCCCCGACCGCGTTCCCGAGGGCACCCCGCCCGGGACGCCGGTGCGGCTCCGGATCGAGCTGCTGAGCAGCGTCGAGCACGCGCTGGTCCTCGGGGTGCCGGTCGTCGACCCCGCGCGGGGCCCCATCCTGCGGCCGGGGTTCGGGCGACCGCTGATCCTCACCACCCTGGAGCGGGACGAGGCGATGCGCCTGCTGGCGGCGGGCCGGCAGCAGGCCGCGGTGCTCGCGACGGGGCTGCTCGCCGCCGGCGTCGCGCTGGGGATCCTGGGCATCGCCTGGGGCGTGGTCGATGCGCTGGCGTGACCGCGACGCGGCCGTCCTCGGCGTCGCCACCGCCGTCGGCGTCGCCCTGCTGCTCGCCCTGCCGGGCAGCTCGCTGGCCGCCTCGCCGACGCCCGACGCCGTCGGCGACCCGCGCAGCTCCGGGCAGGGGCCGGGCCTCGTCGGGGACCCGCTGATGGCGATCGGCATCGTGATCGTGATCGCGCTGGCCGCCCTGCTCGTCACCATCGCCTACGTGCGGCTGACCGCCGGGCGGCAGGGGCGCCGCGCTCCCTGACGCCTCGCCCGGCGCGTGGGGCGCGGGCATGGGAACATCGTCCTATTGGCAACTCCTGTGAAGTCATGGACTCTTTCCCGCGACGCCGATGCTTGCCAAATCCCACACCTCGCCACCCGGCACCAGGACCCCGCGACCCGGCGACGCCACCCTCACCGTCACGAGGGCCGCGCAGGTCCTGGGCGTGCACGCCAACACGGTCCGGGCGTGGAGCGACGCCGGGCGCCTGCGGTACTACCGGATCAACGAGCGCGGCGACCGGCGCTACCGCCTGGCCGACCTCCAGCGCTTCCTGGCCGCGGCGGCCTCGGGGCCCGTCCCGGGACCCGAGGCGATCTCGACGATCCGCGACCATTCCCGGCGCACGGGGGCCGCGGCGCGGACGCTGACCGAGACGCCGGCCGGCCTGGACCTGCTCGCGGACCTCGCGGAGGTCGCGTCGTTCCCGAGCGGCCTCGACCCCGCGCTCGAGGAGGCGTGCCGCCGGATCCGCTCGACGACCGGCGCGGCACTCGTCGGCGTCTGGGAGCGCCGCCCGGCCGGGCTCGTGCCCCGCGCCACGGACGTGGAGGGCACGGGGATCACGGCGGCGCGGCGGGTCCCGCCGGGTCCCAACCTGTTCACGCTGGCCCTCGAGTCCGGTGAGCCCGTCCATGCCCGCCCGGGCAACGGCGGCACGGCGCCCGTGCTGGGCATCGGCACCGACGAGCTCGCCGTCGCGATCCCGGGCGGCGAGGCGCCGTGGGGCGTGCTCGTCCTTGCCGGGGCGGTGCAGCTGGGCCCGGACGACGGGCGCCGGCTCGCCCGCGCGATCGCCCGAACGCTGGGCGTCCTGATCCGGGGCGCCGCGGCGGCGGAGCAGGCCTCGGGCCGCCTGCGCCGGTCCGAGGCCCTGCGCCGCGTGGCCACCGACCTCGCCTCCCGGCTGGACGTCGGCGATGTCGTGCGCGACCTGAGCGACCACGCCCGCGTGCTGTTCGGCGCCGACCGGGTGGCAGTGGTCCTGCGCGATGTCGAGAACCGGGTCTCCTCGCCCGGGGGCACCGGGTTCAGCGACGAGTACCTGGCCACGGCACGCGAGCTGGAGGCGGCGCGCCTGGCGCTGCGCGACATCCCGCCACGCCGGCCGGAGCTGGTGCTGGGGCCGGACGCGCTGCGCTCACGGAGCCCGATCCGCGCCGCCGCCGTGCAGGAGGGCGTGGACACGCTGCTGATCGTGCCGCTGGTGGACGGCCACGAGCTGCACGGGATGCTCCACCTCGCCCACGACCGGCCGTACCGCTGGCGCGAGATGGACCTCGACGCCGCGGAGGCGCTGGCGGGCGACGCGGCGGTCGCGGTGCGCTCGGCCCGCACGTTCAGCCGGATGGCGACCTGGGCGGCCCAGCTGCAGTCGATCCAGCGCCTGGGCGCGCGGCTGTCGGGCCTGACCGACGTGGCCGCGATCGGCCACGCGATCGCCAACGAGCTGCGCCAGCTGATCGACTACCACAACGTCCGCGTGTACCGGGTCCAGGGCGACGAGCTGGTCCCGGTCGCCATGCTCGGCCAGGTGGGCGAGTACGAGGACGAGACGCCCGACCAGCTGCGGGTCGGCATCGGCGAGGGGATCACCGGCTGGGTGGCCCGCTACCGGGTGCCGCAGCTCGTCGACGACTCGGCGCACGACCCGCGCGCGGTCACGATCCCGGGCACGGAGCCCGACCTCGACGAGTCGATGCTCCTCGCGCCGATGGTCCACGAGGGCCAGTGCCTGGGCGTGCTGGTGCTCGCCAAGCTCGGCCTGCGCCAGTTCACCGAGGACGACCTGCGGCTGCTCGTGATCTACGCGTCGTTCGCGGCGCAGGCGATGGCCAACGCGGACGCCGCGGGTCGCCTGCGCCAGCAGTCGGCGGCCCTCGAGCGCCAGCTGCGCGCCCAGCAGGAGCTGCTGCGGATCACCGAGTCGATCCTCACCACGCTCGACCAGCGCGCCGTGCTGGAGCAGATCACCGACCGGCTCGGGTCGCTGGTCGCCGCCGACAACATGGCGATCGAGGTCGTGGAGCGCCCGACCGGCCTGCTCGTGCCGCTGACCGCCCGGGGCATCCACGCCGAGGAGTACCTGGCGCCCTGGGAGCCGGGCGAGAGCGGGATCGCGACCTGGGTGGTGGACCACAACGAACCGGTGCTGATCCAGGACGAGCGGACGGACCCGCGAGTCAACCACTTCCGCTCGATCGGCGAGATCGAGGGCAGCCTGATCGTGGTCCCGCTGCTCGGGCCGCACGGGGCGGCCGGCGTCCTCACGCTGGAGCGGCTGGGCACCGAGGCCCGCTTCGACGAGCAGGAGTTCGCGCTGGTCAAGCTGTTTGCCGCGCAGGTGTCGATCGCGCTGCGCAACGCCGAGAGCTTCCAGGCGGCGGAGATCCGGGCGCGCACCGACGATCTGACCCGGCTGCTCAACCACGGGACGTTCAAGGACTGGCTCGTCCGGAGCGTGGCGGCCCGCGAGCCATTCGGCCTCGTGATGATCGACCTCGACGAGTTCAAGAGTGTCAACGACACGCTGGGCCACCAGGCCGGCGACCGCCTGCTGCGCGAGATCGCGGCCTCGATCCTTAGTGCCGCACGCGAGACCGACGCCGTGTTCCGCTACGGCGGCGACGAGTTCGTGGTCATCCTGCCCCGGAGCGACGAGGCGGGCATCGCGGCCGTCGCCGAGCGCGTCGAGGCGGCCGTCGCCGGCGTGGGCTGCCCGGGTTCCACGTGGCACGACCAGGGCGTCTCGGTGGCGGCGTCGGTGGGCCTCGCCTCGTTCCCCGCGGACGGCGAGGACGCCGAGGCCGTGCTGCTCGCCGCCGACCGCGCGTGCTTCGTCGCGAAGCGGCGCGGGCGCGGGCGGGTCGCGACGGCCAAGGAAGGGCGGGCGCTGGCCGGCGAGCTCACGCTGTCGGAGCCGACGCCGGTCGATCCGCCCTCCGTCCTGGACGCCCAGCGCGTCACCACCACCTGACGGCGAGAGGCGTCACACTGCGGGCGTGTCCGCCGCAGCACGCCCTCGCAGGCTCGCCTTGCGCCTCGTGACCCTGGTGACACTCGCGCTCGCGACGGCCATCGCCTCGGGCGCCTGCCTCCCGGGGACGCTCCGTCCCACACCCACACCAGCGCCCACGCCGTCGCCTTCGCCAACCCCGCAGCCCACGCCCTCCCCCACCCCCGGCCCACCGACGCCCACGCCCGCCCCCACGTTTGCCCTGTACACGGTCGCCCGGGGCGACTCGCTGACCTCGATCGCGCGCCGGTTCGACACCACCGGGCGGAGCATCGCGTACTGGAACCGCGAGGCCTACCCGAGCCTCGATCCGGAGTCCCCGGACTACGACCCCAACCGGCTGCAGGCCGGCTGGGTCCTGCGGATCCTGCCCGGACAGGTCCACGAGGCGCCGCTGGACGAGGGCGAGCCGCCCGACGAGACTCCGGCGCCCACCCTCGACGACGAGCCTATCGGGAGCCCGGACGCCGGCGGCTGACCGGGTATCCTGCGGCGATGTCGCCCGCCGCGGGGCCCGCGCCCCGGATCGTCGTCACGCTGATGGTCGCGGCCCGCCAGTCGGAGCCCGAGATCGCGGCCCGCAAGAACGCCCTGTACGTGGACGCGGTCGTGCGCCACGGCGCGGCGGCGATCCCGCTCGACGCCACCACCCCGCCCGCCGAGCGGGCCGCGGCACTGGTGTCGATGGACGGCCTGCTGCTGACCGGCGGGGCGGACCTCGACCCGTCGCGCTACGGCGAGCCCAACAACGGGTCGCACAGCATCGAGCACGACCGGGACGAGCTGGAGGCGGCCGCCTGGGCCGCGGCCGAGTCGCGTGGCGTGCCGGTGCTGGGGATCTGCCGCGGGTTCCAGGCGATGAACGCCTTCGCCGGCGGCAAGCTGATCCAGCACGTCGAGGGGCACGCCGGCGCGGGCTGGGGGCACGGCCCCGCCGTGACCCACCCGCTGCGGATGGTGCCCGGGACGCGGCTGACGCGGATCCTGTACCCGACCAACGTCGGCGGCGGGGTGCTGACCGTCAACAGCTACCACCACCAGGGCGTGGGGCGGGCGGATCTCGCGCCGCGGTTCGCGGCGGCCGGGTTCTCGCCCAGTCCGGCCGGCGATCTCGTGGAGGCGTTCGAGGCGACGAGCGGTCCGTTCCGGATGGCCGTCCAGTGCCACCCCGAGCGCACCGAATCCACGCCCCGCGCGTTCGAGCGGCTGTTCGCGTTCTTCGTGGATGCCTGCCGGGGACCGGCCTCCAGCCGCTGACGGCCGCGCCGGCCGGGCTACAGCCGCCCCGCCTCGATGATCCGGTTGAGGAACTGGCGGGTCCGGGCCTCGCGCGGCGCCGAGAAGATCTGCGCCGGCGGGCCCTGCTCCAGGATCCGGCCGCCGTCGAGGAAGCAGACCCGGCTGGCGATGTCACGCGCGAACCCCATTTCGTGCGTGGCGATGAGCATCGTCATGCCGCCCGCGGCGAGCTCGCGGATGACGTTGAGCACCTCCGCCACGAGCTCCGGGTCCAGGGCGGACGTGACCTCGTCGAGCAGCAGCAGGTCCGGCTGCATCGCGAGCGCGCGCACGATCGCGACCCGCTGCTGCTGCCCGCCGGACAGCCGGTCCGGGTAGTCGCGCGCCTTGTCGGCGAGGCCGAAGCGCTCGAGGAGGGCCTCGGCGTCGCGCTCCGCGACCGCCTTCGACTGCCCCAGCACCTTGCGAGGCGCGAGCGTGACGTTGTCGATGACGCTCATGTGCGGGAACAGGTTGAACGCCTGGAACACGATCCCGATCCGGCG
>CAYJOH010000046.1:2865-10467 GCA_964371685.1 uncultured Anaerolineaceae bacterium | reverse complement strand
GCTGCGCCTGTTCGGGCAGCGGATCCGCCCGCGCCTGCGCCCGTGGCTGTGGCTGGCCCCGGCGCTCGCGTTCCTGGCCGTGTTCCTCGTCTACCCCACGATCGGCAGCTTCGTCCGGAGCCTCCAGAACAAGTCCGGCACGGAGTTCGTGGGCCTCGACAACTACGTCTGGTTCTTCACCAGCGAATCGTCGCTGATCGCGCTCCGCAACAGCCTGATCTGGCTGGTGGCGCTGACCGTGATCACCGTGGGCCTGGGCCTGCTGATCGCGCTGTTCGTCGACCGGGTGCGCTACGAGACGGTCGCCAAGTCCGTGATCTTCGTGCCCCTCGCGATCAGCATGGTGGCCGCGAGCGTGATCTGGAAGTTCATGTACGACTACAGTGTCCCGCCCGAGCCCCAGATCGGCACCCTCAACGCGGTCCTTGTGCAGCTCGGCATCGACCCAATCGCCTACGTCCAGATCTCGGACTACGCGATCAACACGATCCTGCTGGTGGTCGTGATGGCCTGGATGTGGACCGGCTTCGCGATGGTCATCCTGTCGGCCGCGCTCAAGGGCATCAACCCCGAGCTGCTCGAGGCCGCCCGCGTGGACGGCGCCACCGAGCGCCAGGTGTTCCGGGGCATCACCCTGCCGCTGCTCGCGCCCACGATCGCGGTGGTCACGACGACGATGATCATCACGGCCCTCAAGACGTTCGACATCGTGTACGTCATGACCAGCGGCAACTTCGACACCCAGGTCGTCGCGTTCCAGATGATCAAGCAGCTGTACGACTTCGGGCAGCCCGGCCGGGCGAGCGCGATCGCGATCATCCTGCTGCTCGCGATCATCCCCGTGATGGCCATCAACATCCGGCGGTTCCGAGCCCAGGAGGCCATTCGATGACCACGGTCAAGGCCACCGCCGCCGCGCGTGCCGAACGGGCGACCCGCGCCCCGGGCTTCCTGCGCCGGCTGCCGCTGCACCTCGTGATCGTGTTCCTGATGGTCGTCTGGCTGATCCCGACGATCGGCCTGCTGGTCAACTCGTTTCGCCCCCCGGAGACGCTGACCCAGTCCGGCTGGTGGACGGCCATCTTCAAGCCCTCGGAATGGACGCTCGACAACTACGCGCACGTCCTCGCCCAGAGCAACATCACCGAGGGGTTCGTCAACAGCCTGTTCATCTCGATCCCGGCCACCCTGATCCCGATCATGGTCGCGGCCTTCGCCGCCTACGCGTTCGCGTGGATGAGCTTCCCGGGCCGCGACATCCTGTTCATCTTCGTGGTCGGCCTGCTGGTCATCCCGCTGCAGTCCACGTTCATCCCCATCCTCCAGCTGTACGGGCCCAACGGGTTCGGCATCGCCGGGACGTTCCTCGCGGTGTGGCTCGCCCACACCGGCTACGGCCTGCCGTTCGCGATCTTCCTGCTGCGCAACTTCATGGGCGAGCTGCCACGCGAGGTGTTCGAGTCGGCGGCGATCGACGGCGCCAGCCCGACCACGGCCTTCTTCCGGCTGGCGCTGCCGATGACGGTGCCCGCGATCGCCGCGCTGGCGATCTTCCAGTTCCTGTTCGTGTGGAACGACCTGCTCGTCGCGCTGATCTTCGTGGGCGCCCAGAACCCCGACAACGCGCCGCTCACGATCGTCGTGTCCAACCTGGTCAGCTCGCTGGGCGGCGGCTGGCAGTACCTCGCCGCGGCGGCGTTCGTGACGATGGCCCTGCCGCTGGCCGTGTTCCTCGGCCTGCAGCGCTACTTCGTCCGCGGCATCGTCGGCGGCTCGGTCAAGGGCTGAGTTCCCTGGCGATCGGACGATGAGCGACGAGCGGCCGCTGTACCCGGTCGATGCCTGGCGCATCCGGGAGCTGACGTTCGACCCGGTGCTGGCGGCGCGCAACGAGACGATCTTCTCGCTCGCCAACGGGCACCTGGGCCTGCGCGGCAACCTGGAGGAGGAGTCCGGCAACGTCGCCCACGGGACGTACGTCAACGGCTTCTTCGAGGAGGCGCCGATCGCCTACGGGGAGGCCGCGTACGGCTTCGCGCGCAACCACCAGGTGCTGCTCAACCTCGTGGACGGCAAGCGGATCTCGCTCACCGTGGGCGGCGACCCGTTCAACGTCGACACGGGGACGATCGAGGCCTGGGAGCGGTCGCTGGACCTGCGCACGGGCGTGCTCACCCGGATCGTCCGGTGGCGGTCGCCGGGCGGCATCCGGGTGGAGATCGTGGCCCGCCGGCTCGTGTCGCTCGTGCGGCCGAGCATCGCCGCCATCGACTACGCCGTCACCGTGCTCGGTGGCGGCCCTGCGCAGGTCCGCGTCGTGTCCGCGCTCAACGCCCAGGTCCGCAACCAGGCGGTCTCGGACGACCCGAGGGTGGGGGCGCACCTCCCGGACGGCGCGCTCCACACCGTCCACCGCGAGGCCTCCGGCACCTGGGGCGCCGTGGTCCAGCGGACGACCGCCACCCGCCTCGCGGCGGTCGCGGCCGCCGAGCACCGGCTGCGGGGGGAGGGGGCGGAGGGGGGAGCCGCGCGCACCTCCTCGGTGGCGACCGAGGAGGGCGTGGCGCTGTCCGTGGAGACCAGCCTCGGCAACGGCGCCACGCTCGGCCTGACCAAGCTGCTCGCCTACGGCACCTCGCTCGACCACCCCGAGGACGCGCTGGTCGCCTGCGCGCGCGACGCCGTGGCGGCGGTACCCGACGGCGGCTTCGACGCACTGGTCGAGGAGCAGCGGGACGTGCTGGACCGGTTCTGGGCAACCTCGGACGTGGAGATCGACGGCGACGGCGCCCTGCAGCAGGGCGTGCGCTTCAACCTCTACAGCCTGTTCCAGTCCGCGGGGCGGGACGGGCGCACGAGCCTGGCCGCCAAGGGCCTCACCGGCGAGGGCTACGAGGGCCACTACTTCTGGGACACCGAGATCTTCGCGCTGCCGTTCTTCGTGTACACGCAGCCCCCGATCGCCCGCGCCCTGCTCCGCTACCGGTGCGGGATCCTGGACAAGGCCCGGGCGCGCGCGGTCGAGATGAGCCAGCGCGGGGCGCTCTACCCGTGGCGCACGATCGGGGGCGAGGAGGCGTCGGCCTACTTCCCGGCCGGCACGGCGCAGTACCACATCAACGCCGACATCGCGTACGCGATCGCCAAGTACGTGGCGGCCACCGGCGACCGCACGCTGCTCCGCGAGGGGGGCGCCGAGGTGGTGTTCGAGACCGCCCGGCTGTGGGCCGACCTGGGCGACTACATCCCGGCCCGCGACGGCGCGTTCTGCATCAACGAGGTCACGGGCCCCGACGAGTACACGGCGCTGGTCAACAACAACGGGTACACCAACCTCATGGCCCGGGCCCACCTGCGGTACGCGGCCCGCCTCGCCGACGAGCTGGCCGTGGAGGCTCCCGCGGAGTACGCGGCCCTGGCGGCGCGGATCGGCCTCGCGCCGGCCGAGATCGCCGAGTGGCGCCGGGCCGCGGACCTGATGCGCATCCCCCGCGACGCCGCGCTGGGCATCCACTCCCAGGACGACTCGTTCCTGGACCGGGCGCCCTGGGACTTCGCCGGCACGCCACCCGGCAACCACCCGCTGCTGCTTCACTACCACCCGCTGGTGATCTACCGCCACCAGGTGCTCAAGCAGTCGGACGTCGTGCTCGCCCAGGTGCTGCTGGGCAGCGAGTTCACGATGGCCGAGAAGAAGCGCAACTTCGACTACTACGACCCGCTGACGACCGGCGACTCCTCGCTCTCGCCGTGCATCCAGAGCGTGGCCGCCGCCGAGCTGGGCTACGGCGAGCAGGCGTACCGCTACTTCATGCAGACGGCGCGGATGGACCTCGACGACGTCAACCGCAACGTCGCGCACGGCGTGCACATCGCGGCCATGGCGGGATCGTGGGTGTCGCTGGTGTACGGGTTCGCGGGCCTGCGCGACGACGACGGCCGCATCTCGTTCGCGCCCCGCCTGCCGCGCGCCTGGGACCGGCTGGCATTCCGCCTCCTGCTGGGGGAGAGCCACCTTGGGGTGACGCTGACGCCCCGCGCCGCGAGCTACGAGCTGCTGGACGGGCCGGCGGTCGAGATCCGCCACTTCGGGCGGCCGGTGACGGTGGCCGCCGGGTCACCGGTGAGCATCGGCCTCGAGCCTCGGCTGGAGGCGGTGATCCTCGACCTCGACGGCGTCATCACCGACACCGCGGAGCACCACTTCCGGGCCTGGCAGCGGCTGGCGGCGGAGGTCTCGATCCCGTTCGACCGCGAGCTCAACGAGCGACTCAAGGGCGTCAGCCGGATGGAGAGCCTCGAGATCATCCTCGAGGCAGCCGGGCAGACCGCGACCCTGGCCGAGAAGGTGCGGCTGGCCGACCGCAAGAACGCCTACTTCCGGGAGCTGATCGAGTCCATCACGCCGGACGACCTGCTGCCCGGGATCGGCGACCTGCTGCGCGGCCTGCGGGCGCTGGGCGTCCGGACGGCGATCGCGTCGATGAGCCACAACGTGTGGGACGTGGTCGAGCGGCTGGGGATCGGGCCGCTGGTGGACGTGATCGTGGACCCCGCGACGCTGGTCAAGGGCAAGCCGGACCCGGAGATCTTCCTCTCGGCCGCCGAGCACCTGGGCGTGCGGTTCGAGGACTGCGCCGGGATCGAGGACGCGCGGGCGGGGATCGAGGCGATCCGGGCGGCGCGGATGGTCGCGGTGGGGGTCGGGGCGGGGCTCGCCGGGGGGGGGCGGGGGCGGCCGGGGGGGGGGGTTGGGGGGGGGGGGGGGGGGGGGGGGGGCTCGCCGGGTCCGGGGCGGACTGGGTCGTCGCGGACACGCGGGAGCTGACGCCCGAGTCGCTGGCCGCGCTGTTCGCGGGCCGGTCGGCCGCGGCGACGGCGACGGCGCACCAGGCGTGATGCGTCCGGGGCCCACCGGGCGGCTCTCCGCGCGCCCCGGGGTGGCTCACCGGGCGTGGTCCGGATCAGCACTTCGGTCGCCCAGCGACCGAACGGATGCACGATGGAACGAACCGGTCGCCCAGCGCCGCGTTCGTTGCGTGGGTGGGGCGATCCATGTGACAAACCCGGCGCCCAGCGACCGGTTCGTCGCACCGTGCGCTCGTTGAGTCTCTGAGCGACCGGCGCGCCGCGCCGCGCCGCGTCGCCGACGGGCTTCGGGGCCTGCAACGTCGGGGCGGTCCGGCCCTGTGCGGGCCGGGTGCCCGCGGGGCATGCTCACCTGCCAGGCGCGTCCCTGCGGCGCATGAGGGTTGAGGGGTGGCCAGCAGGATCGGGTGGGCGGGAGCCGTCGCCATCGCGGTGCTCGCGGTGCTGCTCGTGCTCTCGCCGCTGTACGGATTCCATCGCGACGAGCTGTACTTCGTGGTCGCCGGGCGCCACCCGGCGTTCGGCTACGTGGACCAGCCGCCGCTCACCCCGCTGCTCTCGGCGGCCTCCGTCGCGCTGCTCGGCGTCACCCCGGTCGCCATCCGCATCCTGCCCGCGTTCGCGGTGGCCGCCTGCGTCTGGCTCGCGGGCGACATGGCCCGGCGGTTCGGCGGCGGCCCGAGGGCCCAGCTCATCGCGGCCGTGTCGATCGTCGCGTCGGGCTACCTGGCGGCCGGCCATCTCGCGTCCACGACCACCTATGACCTGCTGGCCTGGACCGTGATCCTGTGGCTCGCGGTCCGCCTGCTCGACGGTGCCGACCCGCGGTTGTGGCCGGTGCTCGGGCTGGTCGCCGGGATCGGGCTCGAGAACAAGCACCTCGTCGCGTTCCTCGGGGTCGGGCTGGCGGCCGGGCTGCTGCTGGCGAGGCGGTGGGACGTCCTGCGCTCGCCGTGGGCGTGGTCGGCGCTCGCGATCGCCGCCCTGCTGTGGCTGCCCAACCTCGCCTGGCAGGCCGCCAACGACTGGCCGCAGCTCGAGATGGCGGAGCGGCTGGCCGCCAGGGCGGCCGCGGAGCGCGACTCGTTCCTGGTCGAGGTGGTGCTCCTGGGCGGCTCGCTGCTGGCGTTCGTGCCCGTCCTGGGTGCGGGCCGGCTGCTGGTGGCCGCCGACGCGCGACCGTGGCGCCCGATCGGCTGGGCGGCCGTCGTCGTGGTCGCGATCGTCGTGGTGACGAACGGCAAGAGCTACTACATGTTCGGGCCGTTCGCCCCGCTGGCCGCGTCGGGCGCCGTGCTGCTGGACCGCTGGATCGCGCGCGGCCGAACGCCAGTCCGGGGCACCGTGGTCGGCGCCCTGGCGGCCGTCTCGGTCGCGGTCATGGCCGTGCTGACGCTGCCCATCGTGCCCGCGGCGTCGCTGGCGTCGACACCCGTCGCCGAGCTGTACTCGGAGGCGGGCGAGCAGCTCGGCTGGCCGGAGCTGGTCGCCGAGGTGACGCGCGTGGCGGACGGCCTGACGCCCGCCGAGCGGGAAGGCGCGATCATCGTGACGTCCAACTACGGCGAGGCGGGCGCCCTGGAGCTGCTGGGCGAGGATCTGCCGCCGGTCTACTCCGGGCACAACAGCTACTGGGACTGGGGCCCGCCCCCGGATGGCCGGACCGTCGTGATCCTCGTGACCGGCGGCGGCTGGCAGGCAGCGGCGCTGGGCGACTGCTCCGCCGAGGGGCGCGTGGACAACGGGCTGGGCCTCTCGAACGACGAGCAGGGCACGCCGGTCCGGGTCTGCCGGCGCGTCCCTGCGTCATGGGCGGACGCCTGGCGGGTCTACCGCCACCTCGACTGAGCGCGCCCCGGGACGTGCGCCCGCGGCGTCAACGGGGATGGCCCACCGGGATCAGGTACAGGGGCACCTCGCCGTCCGCGAGGCCGAGCAGCCGCCGCACCGCCTCGTCGTCGAACGCGCCGACCAGGACCGCGCCGAGGTCCAGGCTCACCGCTTCCAGCAACAGGTTCTGGGCGGCGTGACCCGCCTCCATCGCCACGTACCGCTCGGCGCGGGCCCCGTACCGCACCGCGGTCCGGTCCACCACCCCGCTGACGACGATGACCAGCGGCGCCTCGAGGACCGCGGCCTGCCCCTGGGCCGCGTCGGCGAGCGCCGCGCGCAGGTCCGCGTCACCCCGCCAGGCCAGCCGGTGACCGTCCGGCAGGTACCGCGCGAGGCCGTCGGGCGTCACGACGTCCAGCTCGAGCGGGTAGGTCGCGCCAGCGGAGGGCGCGGTCCGGTGGCCCGCCTCGTCGGTCACGCCCTGGGCCGCCCACAGGAGCTGGCCGAGCTCCTCGACGGTGAGCGGCGTGCCGGCGAACGAGCGCACCGAGCGGCGCCCGCGGAGGGTCGCCTCCAGCGACACCGGCCCGTCGATCCGGGGCGAGGGCAGCGCCTCGACCTCCCGCCAGACGTCCGGGCTCGTCCCCGGCACCGCAGGCCCATCGGACATCACGCTCACCAGCACCACTCCCATCAGCACGGCGAGCGCGGCCGGGACGGTCGTCGACCTCGGCATGGCGCCACCTCCGGACCCATCGTCGGGCCGGGACGGCGCCCCGGACAGGGCCTCCTTGCGCATCCGTGGCGGGTCGCCCGGCAGGAGTCGGCGGGCCGGCGATCGCGGACAATGGGGCGCATGGCAGGCGAGCCGGCACCGGCGATCTCGACGGCCGCGGTCCC
>CAYJOH010000046.1:0-2765 GCA_964371685.1 uncultured Anaerolineaceae bacterium | reverse complement strand
TCCCCGAGGCGATCGTCGCGGTCGAGGGCCTGGTCAAGGACTACGGGTCGACGCACGCGGTCCGGGGGATCTCGTTCGCCGTCCGCCGCAACGAGATCCTCGGCTTCCTGGGCCCCAACGGCGCCGGCAAGACAACCACGATCCGCTGCCTGCTGGACCTCCTCCGCCCCACGGCCGGGCGGGTCGAGGTGTTCGGCCTCGACGCGCGGCGGGACGGGGTCGCGATCCGCGCCCGGCTCACCTACCTGCCGGGCGAGATCCGGCTGCCCGAGCGCCAGACCGCCGCCGAGCTCGTGGCCGGCATCGGGCGCCTGCGCGGCGGCTTCGACCCCGTCAGGCGGGACGAGCTCGCGGCCCGGCTGGAGCTCGACCTCTCGCGCCCCATGCGCAACCTGTCGTCGGGCAACCGGCGCAAGGTGGCGCTGCTGCTGGCCTTCCTGTGGCCGGTGGAGCTGCTCGTCCTCGACGAGCCGACCAGCGGGCTGGACCCGCTGATGCAGCATGAGTTCCTGCGCCTCGTCCGCGAGGCCCGCGCGCGGGGCGCGACGATCCTCCTCTCGTCACACGTGCTGAGCGAGGTCCAGCGCGCGGCGGACCGCGTGGTCGTGCTGCGGGACGGGCTGGTGGTCGCGGACGGGACCGTCGACGAGCTGCGCCGGCGGGTCAGCCAGCGGGTTGAGGTCTGGTTCGCCGGGCCGTCGCCGGCGGCGGCGCTCGACGCGGTGCCGGGGCTGGCCGATCGGGAGTCGGAGGGCCGGCGCTTCACCGCGACGCTCACCGGGCCGATCGGGCCGCTGCTCCGCGCGCTCGCCGCCCACGAGGTCGAGTCGATGCTCGTCGAGGAGCCGGACCTCGAGGAGGCGATCCTCGGCCTGTACGAGGAGGCGGCATCGTGAGCGGCCGGGGCCTCGCGCTGGTCCTCGATCCCATGCGGGCGACCCGGCGCGGCGCGATCGCCTGGTCGCTGTCGATCGGGGCGTTGGTCGTCGTGACCGTCGCCTTCTGGCCGGCGTTCGAGGGCACGACCAACCTCGGCGACCTGATCGACCAGCTGCCGCCGGGGATCGTCGATGCGTTCGGGCTCCAGGGGTTCGGCACGCCCGCCGGCTACCTCCGGGGCAACCTGTACGACGTCCTCGTGCCGCTGCTGCTGGGCTGGGCGTCGATCTCATTCGCGAACGGGCTCACGGCGGCCGAGGAGGATGCCGGCCGGCTGGAGGTCGTCCTCGCCCAGCCCGTGTCCCGCGGGGCGGCCTTCGCCGGCCGGGCGCTGGCGGTGCTCGCGTGGACCGTCCTCCTCACGATCTCGGTGGCCGTCTTCCAGGTGGCATCCGACGTCCCGGCCGGCCTCGAGATCGCCACCGACCGACTGCTCGTGACCGTGGTCCTGTGCGGCCTGCTCGGGGCCCTCCACGGCGGCCTCGCGCTCGCCGTCGCCGGGATCCTGCCCCGGCCGCCGGTCGTGCTGGGCATCGGCCTGGGCGTGCTGATCGCCGGGTTCGTCGTCGCCGCGCTGTTCCCCCTGAGCGACCAGCTCCGGCCGTGGGCCGGCCTGTCGCCGTGGGACTGGGCGCTGGGCAGCGACCCGCTGCTCAACGGGGCGGAGCCGTGGCGCTTCGCGGCGCTGGGCCTGCCGGCGGCCGGGCTCGCGATCGCCGGCCTCGTGGCGTTCGCCCGTCGCGACGTCCGGGCGGCCTGAGCGGGATGGCCCTCGGGACGCGGTTCCGCGTGATCGCCGGCACCGTCCTCGTGTTCGCCGTGGCGATGGCGTACCTCGAGGCGGCGGTCGTCGTCTACCTCCAGCGCGCGCTGGGGTCCGAGGTGGGCGTGATCTTCCCGCTCCGGCCCGCGAGCGAGACGGGCGGCCTGATCGCGATCGAGGTCGGGCGAGAGGCGGCCACGCTGGTGATCATCGCGGCCGTGGGGCTGCTCGTCGGCCGAACCCGGCTGGAGCGGCTGGCCTGGGGCGCGGTCGTGTTCGGCGCCTGGGACATCGGCTACTACGCCTGGCTGCGGGTGTTCAGCGGCTGGCCGCCGTCGCTCGGGACGCCGGACCTGCTGTTCCTGATCCCCGTCCCGTGGGTGGGTCCCGTCTGGTCGCCGGTGGCCGTGAGCACGGCGCTGGTGGCGGTCGGGCTGGCGGCGGCGTGGCGGCTCCGATCCGGCCGGCGCCTGGCGCTGGCGGGCGGCCACTGGGGCGCCGGGCTCGGCGGCGGGCTGCTGGTCGTCCTGTCCTACACGCTCGACGCGGGACGGGTGCTGGACGGCGGCCTCCCCGGGCCGTACCCGTGGCCGGTGTTCGCGCTGGGGATGCTGCTGGCCCTGGCCGCGGCGGGGCATGCGCTGGCGCGGCCGGCGGACAGTTCCACGGGCTGAGCGCGCGGCGCACCGCCGGGACGCCGCGAACTGGTGCATCATCGACCCGTGGACGCCCAGCCGCTGCGGGTCATCATCGCCGAGGACTCGGCGCTCATCCGCGAGGGGCTCGCGCGCCTGATCATCGACTCCGGCGGCGTCGTCGTGGCCAAGGTGGGCGACGGGCCGTCCTTCGTGGCGGCCGTGGAGGAGCACCACCCGGACGTGTCGGTGGTGGACGTGCGGATGCCGCCGACCCAGCGCGACGAGGGGCTGCGGGCGGCGATCGAGGCCCGCCGGCGGGTGCCGGGGACGCCCGTCCTCGTGCTCAGCCAGTACGTGGAGCGCGAGTACGCGACCGAGCTGCTGGCGGACCGCGCCGGGGGCGTCGGCTACCTGCTCAAGGACCG
>CAYJOH010000045.1:0-10550 GCA_964371685.1 uncultured Anaerolineaceae bacterium | reverse complement strand
GCCCGGGCCATGGGCCGTGTCGGCGAGGTCGTCGGGAGCGTGGCCCACGAGATCGTCGGGAGCGTCGCCCATCGGCACCGCGACCGGGCGCACGCCCTCAGTGCCGAGGACCGGAGTCGTCCCGTCCATGCCCTCGTCGGCGGCGCGGTCGAGCGCCGTCTCCTCGAGCCGTGCCTCCTCGGCGCGGGCCAGGGCCCGGTCGCGGAGCCGGAACGCGACGAGCGCGGCGACGCCGATGGCCACGAGCCCGCCGAGCACAAGGAAGATCCGCGTCGCGCCCGGACCCCGCCGCCGCGGCCGAGCGATCGGGAGCTGGACCGGCAGGTGCTGCGCGGCCTCGCGGAGGGCGTCGCCTGCATCGCCGATCATCTCGTCGAGGCGATCCGGGACCGTGCCCAGCGTGCGGGCGAGCCGCTGCGGGTCGGGGGGCTGGGTGTCCGCGGCGGCACGACGGATGCGATCCGGGTCGAGCGCGGCGCCGATGGGGCGAAGGGCCTGTGCGAGCATGGCATGGGTCTCCCGTGGGGTGGTCGCCGGCGGGTGGCGAGGCTCAGGCGAGGACGGGCTCGCCGTCGCGGCCGAGCAGCGTTGCGGCGACGACGAGCGCCGGCGCGAGGCTGCCAAGGACGAGCAGTCGCGGGGCGCCGGTCACCGCGAGGCCCACGCCCAGGCCGAGGGAGAACGCGGCGAGGGTGCGCTGGCGGGACTCCGGCCAGGACTGCAGGGTCCGGGTCCGGTCCATCACGTCGCTGCGGACCGCCTCGATCACCTCGGGGACGCGGTCGCCCACGGTCTCCGCCTGGCGCCTGACGGCGTCCACCGTCTCGCCGATCCCGGCCCGGGCCGCGGTGACGGCCTCGCTGACGGCCGCCTCGGCGACGTCGGCCTTGCGCTTGTCGGACGCGTGCATGGTGGGGCTGGATGCGGCCATCGGGCGTGTCCTCCGATCGGGGGTGCGGCGTCGGTGGCGCGCGTGGCGCGCCGTCCGCCAACGATCGCCCGCGAGCGGTTGCACGCGGTCATGTCGCCCGGGGCCACCGGCTTGCAGCGGGCTTGCGGCTGTGGAGCGCGCTGCGACGGGCGCCGCCCTCACAGGTGGCGCAGGAACGCCTCCGGGTTGGTGAGGAAGTCGCGGGTGAGCGTGACGTGCTCCAGCGACTCGTACGCGACGCGGGCGATCGGGTCCGCGTCGAAGCTCCAGATGGCGGCCCCCGGGAACGCGAGCAGGATGGGGGAGTGCGTCGCGAGCACGACCTGGCAGTCCGCCTCCACCATCTGGCGGAGCAGCGCGAGGAACGCCAGCTGCCGGGCGGGCGACAGCGGCGCCTCGGGCTCGTCGAGGAAGTAGGTCCCGCGGGGCACCAGCCGGGTCTGGAAGAAGCGCAGGAAGCTCTCGCCGTGGGACTGCGCGTCCAGCCCCTCGCCGTAGCGCCGCTCGAGGTCGCCCAGCTCGCGCAGGTACGGGGTGCGGGCGAGGTCGTGGGCGAGCCCGGGCCGGTCCGCGTACTCGGCGTCCACGGCGGCCAGCCCCGCCGCCAGCTCCGACCGCAGCCGGGCGATCCGCGTCGCGTAGCCGAAGAAGTCCTCGGCCCGCAGGAAGAACCCGCGGTGGGTGCGGGTCGCCCAGGACAGCTGCAGCTCGCCGGCCAGCGCGCGCACGCCCTCGAGCGACGGGTCCTCGGCGGCCTCGGCGGACCCGGCGGTGACGGCCCGGGCCGCGATCGCGAGGGCCTCCAACAGGGTGGACTTCCCCGACCCGTTCTCGCCCACGAACATCGTCACCGGTGCCTCGAACGCGAGGCGGCCCAGCGATCCGACGGCGGGGATGTCGAACGGGAAGCCGGCCCGCCGGCGCGACGAGGGCCGGAGCCGCGCCTCGAGGAGGTGGAGCATCGGGTCATCTTGCCGCAGGCGGCCGCGGCGCGAGGCGGCCCAAGGGCCGGCCGCGCGAGGCGCGCCTGCCGCGCGAGGCGACCGTGCTCCCGGAGCGCAGGCCGCAGGGTTCCTAGGCGCGACCCGTCAGCTCGGCGACCATCCGCCGCTCCGCGCGCCGGACGAGCGAGTCCGGGGCCTCGAGCGGCTTGGGGCTCGCCCAGCCGAAGTGGAACCGAACGCCCTCGGTGCCACGGGGCATGGACTCGGGGACCCC
Source organism: uncultured Anaerolineaceae bacterium (assembly GCA_964371685.1). GTDB lineage: Bacteria > Chloroflexota > Limnocylindria > Limnocylindrales > CSP1-4 > CAIXZV01. The sequence continues at coordinate 8,401 of CAYJOH010000045.1, read as the reverse complement.
GTCGCGGACCCGCTCCACGAAGTTGATCGCCGAGATCTCGTCCGTCTCGGTGAGCACGACCCCGAACCTCGCCGCCCCGATCCGGGTGCAGTAGTCGCTGATCCGCGACGCGCGCCGGAGGCACTGGGCCGCCTCGTGCAGCGCGTGCCGCCCGAGGTCCTCGCCCCAATCGTCCCACGCGTCCTGGAGCCCCTCGAGCTCCACGACCACGACCGTGAGCGCGCGGCCGTACTTCGTCGTGCGGGCGACCTCGGCGACGAGGATCCGTCGCCAGAACTCGGGGCCGTCGAGGCCCGTGAGGGGATCCTCCCAGCCGTCGGGCTCGGGCACCAGGTTCACGTCCATGCGCTGATCCTCGCGTCCGCGCTGCTGCTGAGTAATCCGCCGGACGGGTCAGCCGCCACGGCCGAAGGTCCCGCCTGCCCGCCGGTCACGGCTCGCCCGGTACCGCGCGTAGACCCGGGGCTCCACCGGCGCGACGAACGCGGCGACCCGCTCGGCCTCCGCCTCGAGGGCGCGCCGGTCGGCCGCCGCGAGCGGCCGGAAGGGCTCGATGTCCACCCGGACCCGTCCGCCGCCGTCCTCGGCTGCCCACCACAGGCCGGCGACCCGCCCGTCCACCAGGAACGCGGGGTACGTGTCGCCGTTGACGGCGACGACCCGGGCGCGGTCCGCGTCTGACACCACCCGCGTCCGGTCCGCGTGGGCGAGCAGGACGCTGTCCCACATCGGCAGGAGGGGGGGGGGGGCCGGCGGGGCGGCGTCCGGGGGGGGCGGGGCCGTGAGGTCCAGGAGCTCGCGGCCGCGCTCGTCGGCGAAGCGCGCCAGCTCGCCGGCCGCGTCGAGTGCTCCGATCGCGGGTCGCAGCCGGCCGACCGTGAGCCCGGACCAGGCCGCCGCGTCCGCGGCGCTGGCCGGCCCGAACGCGCCGAGATAGCGCCGGACGAGGTGCTCCAGGGCGGCGGGCTCCGGGGCGAACCCGTCGTCGCCGGCCAGCCACGCGTCCGCGTCGACCAGCGCCGGGCGCCGGCCAAACGACCAGGGTGCCGGCGACGGGGCGTGGACCAGCGCGACGTGGCGGCGGACCCACCACCACAGGTCCTCGGGGGTCTCGGTGGGGTGGAGGCCCGCCACGTGGTCGCGGAGCTCGGTGTTGGTGCGCGGCTCGGCGGCATGGTCGAGGACCGCCCGCCGCAGGCGGTGGAGGTGGTGCTCGTCCGGGCGGCCGGCGACGTCGCGCCGGGACATCGCGGCCAGCACCGGCCCGACGGCGGGCTGGAGCCTCCGGTACTCGGCAGCCGGCACCGTGTGGAGGGTCGCCCGCATGAGCGTGGCCTTGACCAGCCGGCGCTCGCGGAACGCGCGGTCCACGGCGACGGCCCCGAGGCCGGCGACCCGCGCCAGCAGCCCGAGGTAGGGCGACGCCGGCTCCTGCGCCTGGAGCGCGGCGACCTCGCCGGCAGCCGCGACCGGGTCGACCGCGTCGCGCGCCAGCAGCCGCTGCCGGGCGAGCGTCGCGCGGTTGAGCGCGGCGGTGGTGAGGACGGGGTGACGGGACACCCCGCCAGCCTACGCGATGAACCGGTAGCCGAGGCCGCGCTCCGTCCGGATGTACGCGGGGTGGTCCGGGTCGTCGCCCAGCTTGTCGCGCAGCCGGCGGATGTACACGCGCAGGTAGTCGACCTCGTCGACGTACTCGCGGCCCCAGACCTTGGCCAGCAGCGTGGCGTGCTGGAGCACGTGGCCGGCGTTGCGGACCAGGTGGTAGAGGAGCTTGTACTCGGTGGGGGTGAGGTCCAGGCGCTCGCCGTGGAGCCGCGCTTCCTGGGCGGCGAAGTCCACCTCGAGGTCGTGGGCGTGGAACGAGGGCGCGCGGCTCACCGGCGCCGGCATCGCCAGCCGGCGAAGCACCGCACGCACCCGGGCCATCAGCTCCAGGTGGTTGAACGGCTTGGTGACGTAGTCGTCCGCGCCCAGCTCCAGCCCCTTGACCTTGTCCATCGCGTCGTCGCGGGCGGTCAGCATCAGGACAGGGACGTCGGAGAAGGCACGGATCCGGCGCAGGACCTCGAACCCGTCGATGTCCGGCAGGCCGATGTCGAGCAGCACGATGTCGGGGTGGTCGCGCTCGACGACGTCCAGGGCCTCGTCGCCCGCGGTGGCGCCGAGGACCTCGATCTCGCGCCACTGGAGCTCGAAGCCGAGGCGCACGGACTCGATGACGTCCGGCGCGTCGTCGACGACCAGGATGCGCATCACTCGGCCTCGTCGGGTCCATCGATGGGCACCACGAGCGTGAACACGCTGCCGACGCCGACCTCGCTCTCGACCTCGATCGTGCCGCCGTGGGCCTGGGCGATCGCGAGCGTGATCGGCAGCCCCAGTCCGACGCCCTCGCGCGATCCCTGGCGGTCGCGCCGGCCGACGAAGAAGCGCTCGAACAGCCGGGTCTGGTCCGCGAGCGAGATGCCGGGACCGACGTCCTCGACCCGCCACCGCGCCCAGCCGTCGCCGTTCGCGACCGAGATCGTGACCCGGGCGCCGTCGGGCGAGAAGCGGATGGCGTTCGAGACCAGGTTGACCAGCGCCTGCTCGAGCCGCCGGTGATCGCCGTACACGGATGGGCCTGGCTCCGCCGCCTCGACGACCAGGGTCTGCCCGTTGGCCACCGCCATCGGGGTGAGCGAGGCCGCGACCGCTCGCGCGAGATCCCCGGCGTCGAACCCGCGCTGCTGGAGGCGGATCCGGCCGGCGCGGAACCGGGTCAGGTCCAGGATGTCCGCGATCAGGCGCTGCATCCGGTCGGCGTTGCGCTCGATGGTCCCGAGCAGCGTGCGACGCTGCTCGGTGGTGGGGGTCGAGCCCGCGTCGGTGAGCAGGCCGATGCTCGTCCGCACCGCCGTGAGAGGCGTCCGGAGCTCGTGGGCGATCGTCGACAGCAGGTCCGTGCGCAGCGCCTCGAGGTCGGTCAGCTGGACGGCGGCCACGCCGCCGATGCCATCCGAGACCGCCTTCGCCCCGAGGCTCGTCGGGACGAACAGGGACTCGTCGCCGTCGTGGCGGGCGACGCGCACCAGCCCGAGCGCCAGCAGCTCATTGAGCAGCGCACCGGCGACGGCCGGCTCCAGCCTCGCCCCGGCCGCCGCGAAGCGCCGCTCGAGCTCCGATGCGGTCGCGCCGTGCCCGAGCAACCCGAGCGCCGCGCCCGCGAGCTGGAGGTGGGTCGCCTGGGTGGTCATCGTGAGCGTCAGCATAGGTCGCCCCTCGCGACCCGTGCGCTGACGCCTGGCGGCCCGGCGCCCACCCGTCAGTGCGCGGCGGCGACCAGGCGCTCCGGCTCGTCCACCGGCAGCGGCTCGGGGTACAGCCGGATGGGCTCCGGGAGCGGCTCGTCATACGAGCACATGCAGGGACCCCCGGCGACGCAGCCGGCGCAGCAGAACGGCAGCCCGACATGGAACACGGGCTCGGTCCTGATCTCGGCGTGGCAGCTGGCGCACGTGAACGTGGGAGGAGTGGTGGGCGACATGGCGGGCCTCGTGCTGCTGGGCTGGTGGAGCGCGCCGCGTTGGGGGGGACACGCGACGCGCACCTCTGGACCGTAGGCGACGCCCCTGAAGGCCCCGGGGAACGACCGTGAACGTGGCATGAAGACGCGCTCGGCCCACCGGCGCCGTGTTCATGCGCCGTTCATGCGCGTCCCCCCGGTTCTTCGCGCCGGACCGCCACGCTGTCAGTCAAACCCCTCCAACCGGAGTCCTGCACATGCCCAAGACGCTCACCCGCTCCGCGGGCGCCCGTGCGCTCGCCTCGGCCCAGGCCCAGTTCGATGCGGCCGCCGAGCACCTTCACCTGGACCCCGAGCTGCGCGAGATCCTGCGCATGCCGCAGCGCGAGTACTCGGTCCGCTTCCCCGTCAAGCTGGACGACGGGACGACGAAGGTCTTCTCCGGTTACCGCGTGCAGCACAACGTCTCGCGCGGGCCCGCCAAGGGCGGCTTGCGGTACCACCCCGAGACGGACCTCGACGACGTGCGCGCCCTGGCCATGTGGATGACCTGGAAGTGCGCGCTGGTCAACGTGCCGTTCGGTGGCGCCAAGGGCGGCGTCACCTGCGACCCGCGCTCCATGAGCCGCAAGGAGCTCGAGGCGCTGACCCGCCGGTTCGCCACCGAGCTCGAGGGCGTCATCGGCCCCGACCGCGACATCCCCGCCCCGGACGTCGGGACCAACGCCCAGACGATGGCCTGGATCATGGACACCGTCTCGATGCACGCCGGGTACTCAGTGCCGGGCGTGGTCACCGGCAAGCCGCTGTCCATCGGCGGCTCGATCGGGCGGTCGGACGCGACCGGACAGGGCGTCGTGTACACGATCGAGGCGGTCGCGGAGCGCCTGGGCTTCACCGTGGATGGCGCCACCGCTGCCGTCCAGGGGTTCGGCAACGTCGGCGAGGCCAGCGCCCGCCTGCTGTACGAGGCCGGTGCGCGGGTCGTCGCCATCACCGACATCGGCGGCGGCGTGTTCGATCCAGCCGGCCTGGACGTCCCCTTCCTGAGCCGCTACTTCAAGGAGCACGGCACGCTCGCCGGCGCGCCGGGCACCCAGACCATCGACAACGACCGGCTGTTCGGCCTCGAGGTCGACGTGCTGGTCCTGGCCGCCATGGAGGGCCAGATCACGGCCGACAACGCCGGCACGGTCCGGGCACGCATCCTCGCCGAGGGGGCCAACGGGCCCACCAACCTCGAGGCGGACCCGATCCTCGCCGCCAACGGCGTGGTCGTGATCCCCGACATCCTGTGCAACGCCGGTGGCGTCATCGTCAGCTACTTCGAATGGGCGCAGAACCGGGCCGCCCTCGCGTGGACGCGCGAGGAGGTCAATGAACGGCTCCGCCGCCAGATCCTGTCGGCCGCGGATGCCGTGTGGCACCGCGCCGCGGCCGACAGGATCACCCCCCGCCTCGCGGCCCAGTCGATCGCGGTCGAGCGAGTCGCCGAGGCCACCCAGCTGCGCGGGCTCTACCCGTAACGCTCAACCGGCCCTGGCAGGCGGGCGCGGCGACGGCCGCGCCCGTTTCGATTCCTGCGCCGCTATCGCGCCGCCATGCCGAGCGCGGTCCGCCGGGCGAGCGCCATCAGCGACAGCACCGGGTTGACGCCGCTCGCGGTCGGCATCGCGGACGCGTCCGTCACGTACAGCCCGGGCACGCCGTGGACCATGCCGTCGGGTCCGGCGACGCTGTCCCGGGCGCTCGTCCCGATCCGGCAGCTGGACATCTGGTGGGCCGTGAACAGCAGCACGCGGTTGGGCGCGACCGGGCGCCGGGCGAGCGCCTCGAGCCACGGGTCGAACGGCGCGTCGTCCCGCCAGTCCAGCGGCGGCGTCACGAGTGGCACGATCCGCCGGGCACCCGCGGCGCGGTGGACGCGTGCCATCTCGAGCGCGGCCCGCCGCAGGAGGTCCCGGTCGGCCCGGCCGGGCGCGTAGCGGATGTCCACGCCGCCGTCCCGCGCGAGCGTGACCCGGCCCTCGGTGCGGTCGCGGACGAGGGCGATGAAGGAGGCGATCCCGTCACACCGGCGCATGGTCTCGCGATGGTCGCCGCTGGACCACCACGGGAACCCGGTGGCGATGAGCGCCGGGTGCGTCGGCGCGGACTCGAGCCGGAAGCCCCAGCGTCCGTCGACCTCGGCGAACGCATCGCTCATCACGCCCTGCGGGACGCCGGACCAGGGGGCCAGCGACTCGTCGTAGATGCCGGCGACGGCGGAGACCGGGTGGATGTGGAGGCCGCGCCCGGCGGTGGTGGTGGCGATGCCGGAGCGGAGCAGCACGGCCGGCGACAGGACGGCGCCGCCCGCCAGCGCGACCATCGGCGCCCGGACGGTGACCTCGCCGCCCGGGACGGCCGCCACGACGCCCGCCGCGCGGCCGCCCTCGAGCAGGACCCGGCGGACCTCGGCGCGGTCGAGGATCTCCGCGCCGTTCGCGCAGGCCAACGCCAGCGACGTGCGCAGCGCGGACTGCTTGGCGCCGACCCGGCAGCCCACCGCGCACGGCCCGCAGTCGGTGCAGCCCCGGACGCCGCGCGGGATGACCTCGCGGGGAAGGCCGAGCGCATCGAGCCCCGCGGCCAGCGCCGCGTTCGGCCCGTTGAGCTGGCTCTCGTCGCGGGTGACGCCGATCTCGGCCTCGATCGCCGCGTAGTGCTGGTCGAGGTCGTCGCCGATCCCGGCGGCCCGCCACTCCTCCCGGACCGCGGCCGGAGCGCGCAGCGAGGTGCTCCAGTTGACCACCGTCCCGCCGCCCACGGCACTGCCGGCGCGGATCGAGATCCAGCGGTCCGTGGTCGCCGCGAGGCCGCGGTCGAGGAACAGCGCGCCGAGCCCGGCCAGCTCCGGCCCCCCGAACCCCTGCTCGGTGACCATCGCAGCCCGCTCGAGCACGACGACCTTCCGGCCGGCCGCCGCCAGGACCGCGGCCGCCACGCCGCCCCCGGCGCCCGACCCGATCACCGCGACGTCCGCCTCGACGACCTCGCCGGCACGGGGCGTGCGCACGGTCACGCGGCTGGGGCTCGGCGCGTCCGGCGCCGGCGCCACGAACCCGGTCCGGGCGCGCCACGGCGAGTCCTCGATCCCGTAGGCGAGCAGCAGCGTGAGTCGCTTGAGGTCCTGGAACGCCGTCCGCTTGAGCGGGATCGGGCTGGCGGCCAGCCGCCGCATCGCCGCCTCGCGCGCCTCCTGGCCCATCCTGGTGAACGCCACCGGGCGCCCGGTCAGCGCGAGGCTCCCGGCCCGCGTGTCGAGCAGCCGGAGCACCAGGTCCAGCTGTCCCTGGAGCGACGGCCGGTCGAGTGCGCGGACCTCCTCGAGCAGCCGGCGGTGAACGCCCAGCTCGCTGGCCGAGGGGAGGCCGTCCGTCGCGGGCACGAACGTGTCCACGATCGCGGCGAGCGTGCGTTCCCGGCGGTTGGTCACGGGCGAAGCGTAGCGGCCGGGAGGGGAGCCGGTGCGGCAGCGGATCAGGCCGGTTGGGGCGGCCGCAGGACGTCCGCGGGTTGACCGGTCACTCCACGTAGGCGTTGTCGGTGTAGCACCACGTGAAGCCGCCGGGCTGCGGCAGCGACTTGATGACGGGATGCCCTGACGACAGGGCGTGGCGCCGGGCATCGCCCGCCTGCGATTCGCAGCACCCGACGTGACCGCACGTCGCGCACAGGCGCAGGTTGAACGTGCTTCCGCACTCCTCGCACCTCGTCCCGGACGGGGGCGCCGTCGTCTCGGGCCTGTGGTCGCAGGCGGCGTGGGAACCCAGGAGTGATCGCACCATCTTCATGACCCGATGGTCGCCATGGCCGCGGCCGGGCGATGTAAGCGCCATCACAGCCACGCCCGAAGGGACGGACCCACCGTTGAGCGGGCGATCGACGCCGGGTTGGCTCGGCCGCTTGCGAGCACGCTCACGGAGGCACCGAGATGGCAACCGCAACGCTCAGCGCCACATCTACCCGCCCCGCCACATGGATCCGGGCCGGACTCATCGGCGGGGCCGTCGCGGGCATCGTGTTCGCGATGTTCGAGATGGTGATGGCCGTCGTGCTCAACGGCGGCGACGCCTTCTTCATGCCACTGCGCATGATCGGCGCGATCGCCATCGGCACGACCGCGCTCGATCCAGCGAGCTCCCTCGTCGCCGCCGGTGGTGCCGGGCTCGTGGTCCACATGGCGCTCTCGATGATGTACGGCGTCGGTGTGGCGGCCCTGCTGTCGGCCGTCCCGTCGCTGCGCCGGTCCGTCAGCTCGGTCGTGGCGGTTGGCAGCGCGGCCGGCGTGGGGCTCTGGGTCGTCAACTTCTTCCTGCTGGCCGGCCTGTTCGGCTGGAGCTGGTTTCCAACCGGCCAGGTGGTGGTCGTCCAGGTCGTGGCCCACACGGTGATGTTCGGCTCGGTGCTCGGCCTTGCGCTCGAGCGCCTGGCCTTCCGCGACAGCCGGTAGCCACCCGGCCGAATCGACGGCCGAACCCAGTGCGCCGGGTGGCCCTCGGCATCGCCGGGGGCCGTTCCCATCGCGCCGCCGTTGGGCGTTCCTGACGGCAGGCCGGGTCGCAGCCCTTGACAACGATTCCTTGTCAAGCCCCCGGAGCGGGGGTACCCTCGGCCCGTCGCGGCCTGTCAAGACTTGACAGGCCCGTAGCCATTTCCGCCGGTCGCGTCCCAGGGACCGGTCGGGAGGGTCGGGACAGGAGCAGCGGTTGGCCGTCGGCGTCGTAGCCGAGATCAAGGGCCGGCTCCCCGTCGCGGACGTGGTGGGGGAGACCGTCCAGCTGAAGAAGGCCGGCACCACCCTCAAGGGGCTGTGCCCGTTCCACGGCGAGAAGACGCCCAGCTTCGTCG
>CAYJOH010000044.1:0-10633 GCA_964371685.1 uncultured Anaerolineaceae bacterium | reverse complement strand
GGTCACCGGGGCTCCGACGGCGGCATTGACCGGCCGAGTGTCTCAGGCACGCGCGACGGAGTCCAGCCCGGCGGCTCCGCACGATCGGCGGCTGCTCTATGCTGCGGCCGATGCCCGGACCCGTGGCGCTGATCGGCGCCGGAGAATTCCTTGCCCCGATGGCCGAGTTCGACCGTGGCCTCATGGAGGCGACCGGCCGGAGCCGTCCGCGGGTGGTCATCCTGCCCACGGCCTCCGCGCCCGACGGCGAGTCCACGTTCCAGACCTGGGCGGAGATGGGCGTCCAGCACTTCGTGGCGCTCGGCGCCGAGGTGGAGCCCGTGTTCGTGCGGACCGCGACCGAGGGGCGTGACGGCGCGGCGCTCCAGGCGATCGGCGAGGCGGACATCGTCTACCTGTCGGGCGGTCATCCGCGGCACCTGCTGCGGGTGCTGCGAGAGTCACCGCTGGGCGGCGCGATCCAGGCGGCGAATGCGCGCGGCGCCGTGGTGGCCGGGTGCTCGGCGGGCGCGATGGCGATCGTCGGCCGGTCCATGGACTTCCGGTTCCTCCCCAAGCTCCGCCTGCCGCTCCCGTTCCCGGTCCGGTGGCCGGTCGGGCTCGCGCTGGTCGACGGCGTGGCCGTGCTGCCTCACTACGACGCCTGGCCGGAGCCGCTGTCCGCGCTGGTCGCGCTCCAGGCGCCGCGGGGCGGGGTGCTGCTGGGGATCGACGAGGACACGGCGGCCGTGGGTCGGAACGGCGCCTGGCAGGTGCACGGCCGCGGCAGGGTCACGGTCTGGCGGGGGCGCCATCGCGAGCGCTTCCGCCGGGGCGACGCGTTCCGGCTGTAGGGGGCCAGGGCCATGCCGGAACCCCGCCTCGTGCTCGACGACCGCGTCATGGTCGAGTCGCCGCGCTGGCACGACGGCCGGCTGTGGCTCGCGGACTGGGGGACATCGGAGGTGCTGGCCGTCGACGAGGCGGGCGCGGTCGAGCGCGTGCTGGGCGGGCTCGGGGGGCTGCCGCTGTCGATCGACTGGTTGCCCGACGGCCGCCTCCTCGTCCTCGCCGGCGGCTCGCGCCGCCTGCTCCGTCGCGAGCCGGACGGGTCGCTGGTCACCCATGCGGACCTGGGCGGGCTCTCGCCGCACGCGTGGAACGAGCTGGTCGTGGATGCGGCCGGGAACGCCTGGGTCAACACCATCGGCTTCGACTTCCCGGGCGGCGAGCCGGCCCCCGGCAGCATCGCCGTCGTGACGCCGGACGGCACCGCCAGGCAGGCCGCCGGCGACGTGGCCTTTCCCAACGGGATGGCGATCACGCCCGACGGCCGGACGCTGGTCGTCGCCGAGTCCTACGCGGCGCGGCTGACGGCGTTCGACATCGACCCCGCCGGCGGGCTGTCGAACCGGCGGACGTGGGCCCCGCTCGAGGGCGGGTACCCGGACGGGATCTGCCTCGATGCCGAGGGCGCCGCCTGGTACGCGGACGTCCCGAACCGGCGCTGCGTGCGGGTCCGCGAGGGCGGCGAGGTGCTCCGGGTGGTCGGCCTCGACCGTGGCGGGTTCGCGTGCATGCTGGGTGGCGCGAACGGCCGGACGCTGTTCGTGCTGGCGAACGCGTGGGGCGGCCCGGGGTCGACGGGTGGCGACGCGCGAACGGGCCGCGTGCTTGCGATCGAGGCCCCGGCGCCACGCGCCGGGCGGCCCTGACGATCAGTCGGGGCGGATCGTCCGGAAGCAGTCCGAGCAGTAGACGGGCTTGTCCATGCGTGGCTTGAACGGGACCTGGGCCTGGTTGCCGCAGGACGTGCAGATGGCCACGAAGTACTCGCGCGGCCCGCGGTCCTCGGTGCGCTCGTAGCCGCGGGGGCCGCCGTAGGTGGGGGTGTCGGACGAGCCGCCGTCGCGGGTGGACCGGCGGTACGCGCGGCACGAGGCGCACCGCTTCGGGTCGGAGGTGAACCCCTTCTGGACGTAGTACTCCTGGTCCGCTGCGGAGTGGATGAACTCGACCCCGCAGTCCACGCAGGTGAGGGTTCGGTCGACGTAGGTCACGATGGGTGCTCCTCCCGGGCGCGCGCTCGGACAGATGGTGCGCGCCGGATTTCGTGGGACCTCACCCGGTAACGGCGACCGCGGCGGGGAGTCAGCCGGGGCCGCGCGACCCAGGTGCCGTTCTCGGAGTCCCTGATTTCGGGGCGCACCGGTGTTCTGGGACCAGCCTACACCGGGTCGTCCAACCGGGCGTTGCAGCCGCCCTGCAGACCGGCCGCCGCACGGATTCGGGGCCCAACGCCCGTGCGACCGTGACAGGCGACCTGTCACAATGACGCCCGAGACTCGGCATGGCGAGACGGGAGCGATGGGGGCGCCCGGCTCGCAACCGGGTCCCGGGGGCGACCGGCCAGCCCTGAACATGCGCCAGACCGAGCCAGGTCCGCCGCGAGGGGCAAGGAGCGGCCGCTCGCGGGACCCGGTCGGCATGCCGGTCAGACGCCGCGACCAGGGAGGCAGCCAACCGCATGCTTCGACTGCTCCACACCGCAGACGTCCACCTCGGCGCCCGCCACGCGGACCTCGGCGACGCGGCCTCGGCCCAGCGGGAGCGCCAGTTCGCCGCCTTCCGGACCAGCGTGGACCTCGCGATCGCGGAGCAGGTGGACCTGTTCCTCGTCGCCGGCGACCTGTTCGACTCCAACGTCCAGCCGGGCCGCTCGGTGGAGCGCGTCGCAGCGGAGCTGGCCCGCCTCGCGCAGGCGCGCATCCGGTCCGTGCTGATCCCCGGCACCCACGACGTCTACGACCGCTCGTCCGTCTATCGCGCCTACGACCTGCCCGCCCTGGCCGGCACCCGTCCGGCCGAGGAGATGGTCACGATCCTCACGCCGGAGCGGCCCTGGATCCACTTCCCGTCGCTGGACGCGGTCGTGCACGGCCCGGTGTTCGCGACCAAGCGCGCCCCCCACAGCCCGCTGCGGGACCTCGCCGCGGCCGAGGCACCGGCCGCGACCTGGCGAATCGGCCTGCTCCACGCCTCGGTCTCGATCCCCGGCCGCACCGAGCACGACGAGGTGGTCGTCACGCTCGACGAGATCGGTGCCAGCGGCCTCGACTACCTCGCGCTCGGACACTGGCACTCCGCGCAGCGCTCGAAGGCGAAGGGCGTGACCTACGCGTACTCGGGCGCGCCGGAGCCGGTCGCCGTGGACCAGGACCGGGCGGGCAAGGTGCTCCTCGTGACGCTCGAGGAGCGGGACGGCGCGAAGGTCGTCTCGGTCGAGGAGCGCGTCGTGGGCCGGACGTCGTTCCGGAGCCTGGACGTGGATGCCGCGACGGTCGCCTCCCAGCCCGCGCTGGTCGACAAGCTGCGCTCGACGGCGGACCCGGACCTGGTCCTCGATGTGCGCCTGATCGGCGTTCGGCCGGACACGCTGGACCTCGAGCCGCTCGAGGTGGAGGAGGCGCTCAAGGGCGCGTACCTGCGCGTCCGCGTCCGCGACGCGAGCCGGCCGGCGCTCACGGAGGGCGCGCTGCCACCCGCCGAGACGATCGCGGGCGCGTTCATCCGCAGCGTGGAGGGGCGGATCGCGGACCTCGAGGCGTCGGGCGACGACCCGGCCCAGCGGGAGGCGGCGGAGCTCCGGGACGCCCTGCGGCTCGGACGCCTGCTCCTGGCGGGGCAGGAGGTGACGCTGTGAGGATCACGCGGCTGGCGATCCGCGACCTGCGGCGCTATCGGGACGCCGAGCTGGAACTCGCCCCCGGCCTGACGATCGTCCGCGGGGCCAACGAGTCCGGCAAGTCGACGCTCCAGCGCGCCGTGGAGCTGGCCCTCACCCGCAAGGTCACCAGCGCCGCCGCGGATCTCGACGGCCTGGTGCCCTGGGACGGCGGCGCGGACGCGCGCACCTCGATCGACATGGACTTCACCTGGGAGGACGAGGACGGCGAGACGCATCCCGGCCGCCTCGCGAAGTCGTTCCTCGGCGCGAAGGGCACGGTCCGCCTGGAGCTGGACGGGGAGGTCACCACGGACCCGGCCCGCGCCGACGAGCGGCTGGCCGAGCTCTCGGGCGTCCCCACGGAGGCGTTCTTCCGGTCCACCGCGTCGGTCCGCCACCACGAGCTGGCCGGGCTCCAGCGGGACGAGGCGGCCCTCCGCGACCGCCTGCAGGCCTCGATCAGCGGCGCCGACCGGGGCACGAGCAAGGCCAAGAAGAAGCTCGGCACGGCGCTCCACGACCTCCAGACCCGGGGCGCGAAGAACCCGGGCCGCCTCAAGGTCGCCGAGGACGCCGTGACGGACGTGACCGCCCGGCTCCAGGCCGGCGAGGACGCGCTGGCGCGCCTCGAGCGGGACCGCGACGCGCTGTCCGCCGCACGGGAACGCCGGGCGGACGCGGACACGGCGCTCACCGAGCGTCGCGCGATGCTCGAGAAGGCGCGCCAGGCCGAGCGGCTCAACGCGGAGCGCGACGCGGCCCGCGAGCGCTTCGAGCGGTACCGGACGGCCGTCATCGTGCGCGACGAGATCACGACGCTCGAGGACTCGCACCCGTCGTCCACGCCGCTCCCCGTGCTGCGCTCGACCGTCGAGCGGCTGCGCGCCGTCGGGGCGTCCATCGCCACGCTCCGGGCGCTGCTCGAGGGCGAGGTCCAGGTCAGCTTCGAGGTGCCGCCCGAGGTCCGGTGGCGGCCGCTGTCCCGCTGGTCGATCCTGCTCGTCCTGGCGGGGGTCGTGATCGCGGGGGCCGCGTTCGGGCTGGACTTGGCCGGCATCCTGCAGCTCGGGACCACCGTGATCGTGCTCGGCGCGCTGGTCGCCGCGGTGGGGCTGCTGCTCGCGGTGCTCGGTTACTGGCTCCGGCGCAGCGATCGGGTCGACAAGCATCTCCGCGATGAGGAGGTCACCCGCCGACTGCGCGGGCGGTCCGAGATCGAGGCCGAGCTTCGCCAGGCCGAAGGCGAGCTCGCGGACCTGCTCGGGCGCCTCGGCCTGGCGGACGCCAAGGCCGCCGACGACCTGCTGCGCCGCGAGGAGGCCCACACCGACGAGATCACCCAGCGGTGGTCGCGCCTCGGGGGCCTGATCGGCGACGAGCCGCAAGACACGCTCCCCGCCCGCCGCGACAGCGCGGCCCTCGAGATCGAGCAGAAGACCGCCGCGCTGGAGTCGTTGGGCCCGATCGCGAAGGAGCCCCGGGCCCGCGAGCGGCTCGAGGTCGAGGTCCGGGACGCCGAGGGGGCGCTGGACCGGGCGCGGGACGACGAGGCGAACGCCCGGGCGCGCGTGAAGCAGAACCCCGTCGATGCCGAGGAGGTCGCCGCCCTCGCCGAGCGGCTGGCGTCGTGGCAGGAGGAGCTCGCGGTGCTCCGCCGGCGAGAGCGCGTGTACGCGCTGGCCCTGCGCGAGATCAACGCCGCCGAGCAGGCGACGATGCAGCGCGCAACCCGCTACCTCGAACGACGGATGGGTCCCGACGTCACCCGCGTCACGGCTGGTCGATACCGCCGGGTGCGGATGGACGACACGAACCTGGGCATCGAGGTGTTCTCGCCCGAACGCAACGACTGGGTGCCCGTGAGCGAGCTCTCGCAGGGGACGCTGGACGTCGTGTACCTTGCGGCGCGCCTCGGGCTGGTTCGCCTGGTGACCGGCGACCGGCGGCCGCCGCTGGTGCTCGACGACCCGTTCGTGACCCTGGATGCGGACCGCGGCCCGCGCGCACTCGAGCTGCTGCGCGAGATCGCGACGGACTTCCAGGTGATCTACCTCACGACGTCGGACCGGTACGACGCGCTCGCGGACCGGGTCCTCGTCCTCGAGCCGCCGACGGCCGTGGACGCCCAGGCCGAGCCGGAGGGCGCGGCCCCTGCCTGAGCTCCTGGGCGCTGGGTCCGCCGTCGTCGTCCTCGGCCTCGCGTCCGCGCTCACCTGGGGGGCCGCCGACTTCGGCGGCGGGATGCTGAGCCGGCGTGCGCCGCTGTTCGGCGTCGTCGCCGGCACCCAGCTGATCGGGATGGTCGCGGCACTGGCGCTCGCGATCGCCCGCGGCGAGCCCGTGCCACAGGGCACCGACGCCCTGTGGTCGATGGGCGCCGGGATCTGCGGCATGGTCGGGATCACGGCGCTGTATCGCGGCCTGGCCGTCGGGCGGATGGGGGTCGTCGCGCCCACGACCGGCGTGCTGGCCGCGATCGTGCCGGTCGTCGTGGGGTTCGTGATCGAGGGGGTGCCCAGCCGCGAGACGCTGGTCGGCATCGCGGCCGCGCTGGTCGCGGTGGTGCTGGTGACGCGATCACCGGGCCACGCCGACGGGCGTCCGTCCGGGGCCCAGTGGGCGCTCCTGGCCGGGGCTGCGATCGGCGGGTTCAACGTGTGCATCGGCCAGATCTCGGACGCGGGCGCCTTCGGGCCGCTCGTGATCATCCGGCTGGTGCAGGCCGTCGTGCTCGCCGTGCTCATCGTCGCGTGGCGGCAGCCGTGGCGGATGGACCGGGCGGTGGTGCCGCGGCTGGCGCTCATCGGCCTCCTCGACATGGCCGGCAACGCGACCTTCATCTTCGCCACCCAGTCGGGCCAGCTGGCGATCGCGGCGGTCCTGTCGTCGCTTTACCCGGTGGTCACCGTGCTGCTCGCGATCGCCGTGCTCCGCGAGCGGGTGACGCGCAGCCATGTGGCCGGGATCGTGCTCACGGGGGTCGCGATCGCGCTGATCGCCGCCGGCAACGCGCCGACCTGAGCCCGAGGCCCCGTCCGGCCCCGGTCGCGGCCCCGGCCGGTCTCGGGCCCGCCCGGCCCGCGCCCGTCGCCCGAGCCACGAGCCCGCGACCCCGATACGCTGTGCGCATGACCGAACCCACCACCGCCCCCGTTCCGCCGCTCGAGACCGTGTGGTACATCGAGGCAACCTACGCTCCGGACGCCGCGGAGGCGCGGGTCCCGTTCCGCGCCCGGCACGTGGCGCGGATCCAGGCGCTCAAGGCCGCGGGCGTCATCGTCGAGGCCGGCGCGTTCACCGACGTCTCCGCCTCGGTCCTGCTCATCCGCGCGGCGTCGGAGGCCGAGGCGCTGGAGGTCTGCCGCCAGGACGCCTACATGCAGAACGGCGTCTGGGTGGAGCTGCGGGCGAGGCCGTTCGGGCGCGTCAGGTCGGCCGCGGAGGCAGACCCGCAGGGGAGCTGACCCGCTCGATCCGGACGGCGTCCACGTCCGCGTGGTCGGTGAGGCGGACGACCAGGGCGAAGCCCTCGGCCTCGAGCGCGCCGGCCCGGACCGCCGCCTGGAGGCCCGCGAGCTGCCGCGCGACGGCGTCCCCCGGCACGCGGCGGCCGGCGCGGGTCGCATTCCGCCCGGCCACGAGGCCCGGGTCGAGGTCCAGCACGATCGCCACCGTCGGGACACGCGCCGCGGCCGCCCGCCGCAGGAGCGCCCGTCGTGCCGCGGCCGTCACGTTCGTCGCGTCGACCACGGTGAGCCGCCCGGCGAGCAGCCGCCGGGCGAGCGCCCGGTGGAGCGCGCCGAAGGCCGGCCCGGTGGCGCGCTGGTCCGTGGCGTCGCCGGCGATCGCCTCGCGCAGCGCGTCCGACGACAGCCCCACACCGGCCGCGAAGTGCCCGGCGGCGAACGTCGACTTGCCGGCCCCCGCCGCGCCGACCAGGACCACCAGCGACGGGTCCGGGATCGCGATCACGAACGGGGGGCGCACCGACGACCCGGGGCGTCAGGACGGCGCGGGGGAGGGCTCGGACGGCGCCGCCGTGGGCGTCGGTTCCGGTGTCGGCGTCGGGGCCGGCGTGGGTTCCGGCGTCGGCGCGGGTGTGGGCGCGGGTGTGGGCGTCGCCGGGCCTGGCGTCGCGGACGGCGTTGCCGTCGGCTTGGCGGTCGGCTTGGGGGTCGGCTTCGGCGTCGCCCTGACGCCGCAGTCGTTCGAGGACGCGGCGTTCTTCGTCGGTCCATCGCCCAGGGAGGGCATCGTCTCGAACCCCTCCGGGCGGACGCCGCTGGGCGTGAACAGCCGGGCCGCCATCGCCCGGATCCGCTCGACCTGCGGGATCTGGATCGAGCCGCGCTCGTCATAGCCGCTCTTGACCAGCGGGTGTCGGATGACGGTGCGGAAGGTGTCCTTGCGCGCGATGCCCGAGGCGATCTCGACGTAGTCGGCGATCAGCCCGGGCCGGATGTTGGTGCTGATGGTCTGGCCCAGCGACCGGAGGAACCGGGCCGGGTTGTCGAGGAAGGCGCCCTTGACGATCCGGTCGCGCAGGGCGGCGATGACCTCCTGCTGGCGGGCCGCGCGGGTGAAGTCACTCTCGCCCGCGGCCTTGCGCACGCGGGCATAGGCGAGGGCCTCCCTGCCGTTCATCCGGTAGCGGCCGGTCCCCACGCCGAAGCCGTCGACGCCGTACTCGTCGTAGCGCGGGTCGCAGAACCCGTCGGTGACGTTGACGACCACGCCCCCAACCGAGTCCACGAGGGACACGAACCCCGGCAGGTTGACCTGCGCCCAGTAGTCGATCCTGATCTGGAGCAGCGTCCCGATCGCGGCGGCGAGCACGGACTGGCCATCGGTCGCGCCCGGGAACTTCTTCGGATGCCACCTGACGTACGAGACCAGGCTGTTGATCTTGCCCCGGAACTTGCGCCCGTCGGGGAGCGGCACGTCCACCATGTCGCGCGGGATCGAGGCCATCGACACCGTCCTGCCGACCGGGTCGAGCGAGGCGACGATCATCGTGTCGGTGAGGGCGGTGTTGCGCCCCACGCCGGAGTCCATGCCGATCAGCAGCACGTTGACCCGGGGCACCTCCGGGGTGGGCGAGGGCGTCGGCGTGGCCGACGGCGACGCGTCCGACGACGCGTCCGGCGACTGGGTGGCGAAGTCCGGGTCGTCCGACTCGACCGGCGGGGCCGAGGCGTCGGGCACCCAGGCGCCGCCGCCGTCCACGGGCGCGAACACCTCGGTCGCGGCGTCGCGGGCGTCGAGCGTGAGGCCGGCGAGCCAGAGCTGTGGCCCGACGACGATCGTGAGCGCGACCGCTGCGGCGACGACCGTGGTGGCGGTCGCCCGGAGGGGCGTCACGAGGCGGACGGCGCCCAGCGCCAGCAGGCGCCAGCCGAGGACCAGCAGCTGGACGACGACCAGCGCCGAGAGCACCGCCGGGTCGAACGCGCGGGCGGCCAGCGCGACGCCGTTGGACGTCAGCGCGACCAGGATGCCGGCGGCGAGCAGGACGAGCATCGGGGCGGCGAGGACCAGCGCCCAGCGGTGCCGGCCGGCGGCGAGATGGCCCAGCCCCGGGAACACGGCATTGAGCAGGAGCAGGCGCGAGGCGCCGGGGACGGGAGGGCGAGTCACGGGCATCGGCGGGAAGCATGCGGCCGATGGGGCGGACGTGCAAACCGGCGTGGTGCACCCGTCCGTGCGGTACCGTCGCGGCGTGCAGCCGCCCGCGCTCCGTGCCCCGCAGGACTGGCGGGTCGTCGTCGCCGTGTTCTGGGTCACGCAGCTCGTCGAGGGCGCGGGCGTGAGCCAGGTGTTCGCGCTCCTGCCGTCCTACCTCCGCGAGCTGGGCGTGCCCGAGGGCGAGCGGCTGCCCTTCGTCGGCCTGTACAGCTCGCTGGTGTTCGTGCTCGGGCTGCCGCTGGTGCCGCTGTGGGGCGTGTGGGCCGACAAGTACAGCCGCAAGGCCGTGATCATCCGCAGCGCGCTGGTCGAGATGGTGGTGTTCGGGCTGGCGGCCCTCGCCCGGGAGCCGTGGCAGCTGGCGGTGGCGGTGCTGCTGATCGGGTTCCAGCTGGGCAACACGGGCGTGATGCTGGCCGGCATCCGGGACGTGACGCCGAGGCGCCGGCTGGGCACGACGATCGGGCTGTTCGGCGCGGCGGGCGCGATCGGGTTCGCGGTCGGTCCGGCGCTGGCAGGCCTGCTCATCGACGGTCTCGGCTGGTCGATCTCGGCCGTGTTCGCGCTGTCCGCGGCCCTGTCGCTGGGGACGGCGCTGCTGGTCGGGCTCGGGACGCGCGAGGTCCGGCCGGAGGTCGTGCCGGTGGGCCCGGTGCTGCGCCTGGCGTTCGGCGCCGTCCGGGGCGTGCTGGGCGATCCGGCCGTGCGCCGTCTGTTCGCCGTGTACGGCGTGGTGTTCCTCGCCAACCAGATGTCGCGGCCGTACACGCCGGTGCTCGTCGAGGACCTGGTGGGGGCGGGGCCCGGGCTGGCGTCGGGGATCGCGCTCGTGATGGGCGTGGCGTCGCTGGTCGGCGCGGTCACGGCCCCGGGCGCCGGCTGGCTGGGCGACCGGATCGGGTTCCGGCCGGTGCTGGTGACGGCGCTCGTCGGCGGCGGCGTCGCGAGCCTGCTGATGCCGGCGATGCCGGCGCTTGGGGCGCTCGCGGGGGCGGCCGTGCTGCTGGGGGCCGCGGTCGCGATCGTGGGGGCGATGGTGTTCTCGCTCCTGGCCACGGAAGTCCCGTCGGAGCGGCGGTCGGCCACGCTCAACCTCGTCTACCTGCCGCTGTACGTGGCGGGGATCGTGGGGCCGGCGATCGGTGGCGCGGTCGCGGCGGCCGCGGGCGCGGGCGGGCCGTTCGTCGCCGGCGGCCACGGGTTCCTGCGGGGCGCGGCGGCCGTGGCGCTTCGACGGCCGAC